>NZ_JAUBPT010000071.1:0-39922 GCF_036700905.1 Microcoleus sp. S13_C3
CCGTCCAAAAAGGACGGGCGGGACGCCCATCCCACAATAACAATTAAAATTGTAAGTTATTTAATTCGCGATCCTAACTATCTTGTTGTCTCGCGCAAATAGAACTTTTCCGGCACTCCAGCGGGAAATATCAACTTCGCTAAATGGACGGATAGAAATATGGCTAGGAAATGTGATATTAGCACCTTGTATTCATTTCAAATATTCCCCAACTAAAGATACCAATTGCTCTCTGGTAACAGCAAGTTGCTGCCGCAAAGTATTATTTTGAGAAAACAGGGCTACAAACCCAAAGCCCACAGCTTCTTTAATTTCCGAAGCGTAGATATCATCGGTAGCTATCTCCGAATGGTAGAAAAGCCAGTATTGCCTACGGTATTGGTATTTCCTGCGGTATTGGCTGCGGTATTGGCTGCGGTATTGGTATTGGTATTGGCTGCGGTATTGGCTGCGGTATTGGCTGCGGTGTTGGTATTGGTATTGGCTGCGGTATTGGCTGCGGTATTGCTTCGGTATTGCCTCCGGTATTGCCAATTTCTTCCGGTGCGGGTTGAGTGGTAGTGAAATAAAAGTGACCTAATGTGCGGCCTTGGTAAGCTCTTTTAGTCAAGTGCCAAGCAGGATCGAGAGTGATTTTCATGAAGTCGTTAACATCGCCATTTGTGCGACCGATAATCACCGATTTACCTTGGTAATCTACCGGAGTTCCCATTAGAAGAACATTGCCATCAACAATTTCCAAGCTTAGGGTGTATTTTAATGCTAAATCGGTGCCCGCCATACGAATTGAAAAGCCGTTGCTGTCAGTTGCGCGGCCACAAATACCGGTAAAATCAAAAGTAACTAATAACGGATCGACTTTCACGGGATTAGAGCCGCTTTCGCTCCAGCATTTTCGCTTGTCAGATACTTGTTCTACAATTAGCAATTGGTAGCCGCCGTAAGGGCGGGGTTGGGCGATGACAATTACTCGGTCTTGGTTAATTTCGGTTTCGTCAAAAGTAAATGCTTTAGCCGAACCGATCGCGCCCAGTGTTAAAATTGCTGTACCTGCCAGTGCGGCCACGGTTCGTACAAGTGAATGTTTCATGATTTTTCCCTATTGGCTCCTTATGGTGATGAGACTTATCTAGAATATAAAAAAGTCGCCCTCTTCCAACAACAAGATAGAATTTTACCATCTCTTGTTCCGGTGGTACCAAGTGCGATCGATCGGCGATCGTCACATTGGTTCGTAGTGAGAACTAAAGTCCGAGCGAATTTTATGAGGACTTGAGTCCTTACTACAAACTTATAACCGTTATTTTACCGAGGAACTGGATAAGCAGTTGGGCATCTAAATTGTATTTTCCGGGCGGGCGGGACGCCCACTCCACAAGAATTTGATGGGACTTGACAGTAAAATTTAGATGGGCATGGGCTGATTACTGGCGGGAAACGATCGCACTCTTGGGCAAAAAAACGGTGCGTTACACTCTTGTTAACGCACCCTAAAACAAACATTCAAAAAGCGCCTTTCCTGTCTAGCGGAACATACTACTTACAGAACTATCTTCGTGAATCCGCCAAATAGTTTCTCCGAGCAAATTCGCTACCGAAAGCACCGTCAACTGCTCAAAACGGTTCTCTTCCGGCACAGGAATTGTATTCGTAACAATTACCTCTTCCAAAATCCCGCTAGACAAACGCTCGATCGCCGGAGGCGAAAACACCGCATGAGTAGCACAAGCATAAACCTGCCTCGCACCCTCGCGGCGCAACAATCTCGCACCTTCAGAAATGGTGCCTGCAGTATCGATCATGTCGTCCACCAACACAGCAGTTTTGCCCCTGACATCACCGATGAGGTTCATCACTTCTGCCACGTTGTGAGCTTGGCGGCGCTTGTCAATAATTGCCAGGGGAGCATCACCAAGCTTTTTGGCAAAAGCTCTCGCCCTAGCGACTCCGCCAACATCCGGCGAAACCACAACAATATCCGTCAATTGCTTGCTCGCCAGATAATCCAAAAGCACCGGCGAACCGTAAACGTGATCGAAAGGAATGTCAAAATAACCTTGTATCTGAGCTGAGTGCAAATCCATCGCCAAAACGCGACCTGCCCCAGCTTCCGTAATCAAATTAGCCACTAATTTTGCCGTAATCGACTCTCTTCCGGCCGTTTTGCGGTCAGCCCTAGCATATCCGTAATAGGGAATGACAGCAGTAATTTGTCTAGCCGAAGCGCGGCGACAAGCATCGATCATAATTAACAATTCCATGAGGCGATCGTTTACCGGACAGCAAGTTGGCTGAATCAAGTAAACATCGCAACCCCGAATCGATTCTTGAATTTGAACGTAGAGTTCCCCATCAGCAAACCGCTTGCGAACCATCGGCCCCAAATCAATCCCCAGATAGCGAGCCACCTCTTGGGCGAGGGGAATATTAGCAGAACCGGAGAACAGCCGCAGACGGTCATGAGCGGAAACCGGCGGCTCGGGAAGCGGAAGCGGTAAAGTAGCAGAACGGATCACAGCAGGCCTCTTGCAGGACGTTTATTCCATCGCTATCTTACCATCTGAAACTAGAAATATTCAGCCAATTTTTTAATAGATTTAACATTCGGGGCGACCACAAGTGTGAAGTTAGCCGAATTGAATAGGACTTGCAGAAATACCTCCGAGAAACCGGGTTTCTAGCCCACTTTCGGCACCCTCAACGGTCACAATCGGTTTTTACTTATTTTTATCCAGCAATAAAACTATAAATTATACTTGAATACCGTAGATTAACGGATAAATTACTTTTTAATGGCATAATTTATTACTGTAAAGATAGAGCATTCTGCGTAATTATGCTGTGTGACACCCCCAGGGTGTGGAATGTGGGTTCTAGCGAACTCTGTACTGGCAGAAGTACGATCGCACTTGTGCCCCTGCGCCTAAAAGTTCTGGCGAGAGTCAATTTGGGGGCGAGGCTGCAAACGCAGCCACCCAAAATTCAGTCGAAAGCCGAAGGCATCCGGGTTCAATGCGATAAAAATGCCACCAACAGGCAATAAACTTGAAAAATACTGTAAAAAAAGTTAAGAATCGGAAGCATACTTCAGATTTTTGATATCGGGCAAAGCAAGGTAGAAATCGATGAGCTTAAGAGAACGCATTGACGCAGAAATCAAAGCAGCCATGAAGTCCAAGGACAAAGTTCGCTTGGAAACAGTTCGCGGCATCAAGAAATTTATTCTCGAAAAAGAAGTCAGCCTCCGTCCCTCCGGGCAAGAAACGCTGACAGAAGCTCAAGAAATGGAAATTTTGATGCAAATAGCCAAACAGCGCCGGGATTCGATCGAACAATACCGCAAAGGTGGCCGCGAAGATTTAGTGGCACAAGAAGAAGCGGAGTTAGCAATTGTTGAAGAGTATTTGCCACCGCAAATGTCAGACGAAGAGGTGAGTCAAGTCGTTGACGAAGTGATTGCCTCGGTTGGCGCTACTTCTGCAAAAGATATGGGCAAGGTGATGGGTAAGGCAATGCAGCAGCTTAAGGGCAAAGCAGACGGTAACAGAATTCAAGACATGGTGAAAGCAAAGCTTAGTCAGTAGTCAGTAGTCAGTAGTCAGTAGTCAGTAGTCAGTAGTCAGTAGTCAGTAGTCAGTAGTCAGTTGGCAGTAGTCAGTTGGCAGTAGTCAGTAGTCAGTAGTCAGTAGTCAGTAGTCAGTTGGCAGTAGTCAGTTGGCAGTAGACAGTTGACAGTTGGCATTTGACAGTTGGCAGTTGACAGTAGTCAGTAGACATCTCCCATAAATAATCTCAAGCTTTATAAAGATGTATGGCTTAGGCCGGGGGGCGACAATTTATTAGGGCTAAGGCCAAAAAACCCGGTTTCTACGAAACATCGTGCATTTCTCCCTTGAGATATTGACGCAGAAACCGGGTTTTCGATCGGATATGCGGGTTACAACCTCTGTATTTTCGTGAAAAAACCCGGTTTCTGACCATCATTGCGTCCAAGAATGTCAAAAAAATGTAAAATACTAACTTTGGTCGGGACTGGGGACTACAGATAGTGAAGTATGCTCAAGAGCATTCAAGACCTAGCATTACTAAGTCTGTGAGCGATCGTCTATTTTTTAACAGTTTCTACTTAAACTTATGCAGCCACCTATTGCTATTGGAACTCTCCTACAAAACCGCTACCGCTTGGTGAATATTTTAGGTCAAGGAGGATTTGGCCGGACTTATTTAGTAGAAGATTTGGGACGGTTTCAAGAACGCTGCGCCCTGAAGGAATTGATTCCGGTGCAAAGCGGGCCATACGTTTTGGAAAAATCGAAGGAATTGTTTCAAAGAGAGGCGGCAATACTTTACCAAATTGGGCACCCACAAATTCCCCAGTTTCGGGCAATATTTGAAGAGAACCAGCGTTTGTTTTTAGTGCAGGATTACGTGGAAGGGATGACTTACCGCGAACTGTTGCTCGATCGAACTTCAAATGGTCGCACCTTCACCGAAGCCGAAGTCTTGGTATTTATCCGGCAAATGCTGCCGGTACTCGCTCACATCCACGCCCGCGGCATCATCCACCGCGATATCTCCCCAGAAAATATAATTCGGCGGGAAAACGACCAGTTGCCAGTGCTGATTGACTTTGGAGTGGTGAAGGAACTCGCCACCAAAGTCCAGTCTCCCGAAGGAACAGCCCACGCGACAACTGTCGGTAAAATCGGCTACGCGCCGATGGAACAGTTGCAAAGCGGGCGGGCAACTGCCAGCAGCGACCTCTACGCTTTAGCTGTAACGGCGATCGTCCTGCTGACAGGCAAAGAACCGCAGGAATTGCTCGATCAAACAACGCTGCAGTGGAATTGGCAGCAGCAAGCGCAGGTGAGCACGGGTTTGGCTTTGGTGCTCAATCGGATGTTGAGCCGGTCTCCCGGCGATCGATATCAATCTGTCAGCGAAGTCGCCCAAGCACTCGACGGCCAAACTAATCCTAAACCTAGCCAGCCAACTGTACCGCCCGCGCCAGCAGTGGTACCGACAAACCCTTCGCTAATAGCAACGGTGGCCGTGGGCAGGCCGCCAGATCCCGCCGCCCAGAGTTCCCACCCGCAAAAAAACCAGCCAGATCCGTTAATTGAGCCTGCTGGCGGCTCTTTTTGGGACAATCCCATTGCTGCGATCGGACTGCTGGCCGGTTTAGTAATCTTGACGGGCTTTGGTTCCTGGGCTTTAGTCGGCTCATTTCTCAACAATTCGCGCCCCAAACCCACTCCGACTGCGCCAGCACTTACAAGTCCCACGCCGACACTAACTCCGATACCAAACCCGTTACCTTTGCCAACCCAAACCCCGCAACCTTTGCCAACCCCAAGCCCAGAACCTTTGCCAACCCCAAGCCCAGAACCTTTGCCAGAACCAAGCCCAGCACCTTTGCCAGAACCAAGCCCAGAACCTTTGCCGGAACCAAGCCCAGAACCTTTGCCGGAACCAAGCCCAGAACCTTTGCCGGAACCAAGCCCAGCGCCAACTCCGACACCCAAACCGACGCCCGCGCCAACTCCGACACCCAAACCGACGCCCGCACCAACTCCCGCGCCCAAACCGACACCCAAACCGACGCCCGCGCCAACTCCGACACCCAAACCGACTCCCGCACCAACACCCGCGCCGTCGCCGGAACCTGCCCCAACACCAGCGCCTTCGCCGGAACCTGCCCCAACACCAGCGCCTTCGCCGGAACCTGCCCCAACACCAGCGCCTTCGCCGGAACCTGCACCAACTCCCGCACCTTCGCCGGAACCTGCACCCACACGCGCACCATCGCCGGAACTCTAAACTTCTGGCAAAATTCCCCTAGACTGATGTGGAGGCCAATTACTTGTTAGCTATTTGTCAATGAACTCGCTGCTAATTGCTGGAACTGATACCGACGCGGGCAAAACTGTTTTGACCAGCGCTCTGGCTGCTTATTGGCAAATGTATTTTCCCGATCGCAGTTTGGGACTTATGAAGCTCATGCAAACGGGAACGGGCGATCGCGAACTCTACACCCGTTTGTTTTCCCTCGACCAATCCCCCGAAGAACTCAATCCGCTGCACTTTGATGCGCCTCTAGCACCACCAATTGCCGCCGAACGGGAGGGGAGACGTATCGAACTCGAAAAGGTCTGGACGGCGTGGCAAAGCCTCTCTGAACGCAAGGATTTTGTGTTGGTGGAAGCTTTGGGAGGGCTGGGCTCACCTGTAACGCGGGAACTGACTGTGGCAGATATTGCCAGGGATTGGCGGCTGAGGGGGGTTTTGGTAGTACCTGTGAGGTTGGGGGCCATCGGGCAAGCTGTGGCGAATGTGGCTCTCGCCAGACACACTGGTTTTAAGCTGAGAGGAATTGTGCTCAATTGCGTTAAAGCTTATTCTGAACAAGAAATTGCCGATTTAGCGCCCGTTGATTTGATCCAGTCGCTGACTCAAATACCTGTGTTGGGTATTTTGCCCCATTTAGATGACCCGACTGACCTTGCTAAATTAGCTAAAATTGCTTCAGATTTAGATTTAGAACAGTTACTGCCAGGGGTTAATTTAGTTCCTCAGACTTCTAAATAACCCTATTCTCAACACCTCTCTTTCTCATTCTTCTCTTCCTCTGCGTACTCTGCGTCCTCTGCGGTTCATTAAAAAAAAATCTCCTGCACAACTCAGATAGGATTGAAGAAGATTTTCTTTTAACCGCAGAGAGCGCAGAGAGCACAGAGAAAGAGCCGAGAGAGTTTCACAAATTCTTCAGGGTTGCTATAATTAGTGATTACCATTTATTAAGTGATTAAATCTAAAACCTCATCAAAAAAAAGGAGAATAAAACATGGTTTCTACTTTACCAAATTTAACCTCTGTCGATTTATCTCAATTGCGGCTGGAGATTAGAAATTTGCAGCCTCAGCTAGTCGAATGGCGTCGCCTTTTGCACCAAAACCCGGAGTTGAGTTTTGATGAAAATTTAACGGCGCAGTTTATCTCACAAAAGTTGCAGGAATGGGGAATTGAGCATGAAACTAATATTGCTAAAACTGGTATTGTCGCCACTATAGACAGCGGCAAACCGGGGCGGGTTTTGGCAATTCGGGCGGATATGGATGCTTTGCCTATTCAAGAAGAAAATGAGGTGGATTATCGATCGCAGCATGATGGAATTATGCACGCTTGCGGCCACGACGGCCACACTGCGATCGCCCTCGGTACTGTCTGTTATCTCGCAAAGCACAAACACAGTTTTTCGGGTAAGGTAAAATTTATCTTTCAGCCCGCCGAAGAAGGGCCAGGAGGGGCAAAACCGATGATTGAAGCGGGAGTTTTGAAGAATCCTGATGTTGATGCGATCGTCGGCTTGCATTTGTGGAACAATCTACCTTTAGGCACTGTAGGCGTCCGCAGTGGCGCGCTGATGGCGGCTGTCGAAGTTTTTGACTGCACCATTTTTGGCAAAGGTGGACACGGCGCAATGCCACATCAGACTGTGGACTCGATCGTAGTTACAGCCCAAATTGTCAGCGCTTTGCAGGCAATTGTCGCGCGGAACATTGACCCGATCGACTCAGCGGTAGTAACTGTCGGCAAATTCCAGGCAGGCCACACCCACAACGTCATTGCCGACACCGCTCAAATCGCTGGCACGGTGCGCTATTTCAATCCTGCATATCAAGGTTATTTTGCACAGCGAATCGAGCAAGTAATTGCCGGAATTTGTCAGAGTCACGGGGCAAATTACCAATTAGATTATTGTGCGCTTTATCCGCCAGTTATTAATGATTCAAGAATAGCTGAATTGGTGCGCGACGTGGCAGAAGCAGTTGTAGAAACTCCGGCGGGAATCGTTCCAGAATGTCAAACAATGGGCGGCGAGGATATGTCGTTCTTTTTGCAAGAAGTCCCCGGTTGCTATTTCTTTTTGGGTTCGGCAAATCCAGAGAAAAACTTGGCTTACCCGCACCATCACCCGCGTTTTGATTTTGATGAAACTGCGCTGGGGATGGGTGTAGAAATGTTTGTGCGGTGTGTGGAAAATTTTTGTGTGAATCAATGAAAGATTGTGTCATCCGGTGGGGGCGGGTTTATGAGATTATTGATTTTAGGCAATGATAGTTTGTAAAACCCGCCCCTACAGCAATCATATCTATTTAATTCGATCTCTTGCACCCGCAGTCAAAAAACTGTAGGGGCGGGTTCACCAAAAGATTTAAAGAATGCAGACAGCTTAAATAAACCCGCCCCCACCCCACGCGAGAGTCTTTTTACCGAGTTTGAAAGATATTCTGCACCATTTTTTTATCTACACTCGCCGCCGCCTTATCCAATTCGGCAATCTCCCCTGAGTCTAACTCCCAGCCCAAAGCGCCAATATTATCCCTCGCCTGTGTCGCAGATTTCGCCCCCGGAATCGGAATAGTTTCTTTGCAGATGCACCAGTTGATTGCTACCTGCGAAACAGTCTTGTTTCTGAAGGCCGCTATTTCTCGCAAACATTCCAAAAGCGATCGCATTCCCGGAAGTAGCTGCTTGCACGCCAAACCTCGGATACCTTTAGGAAGAGAGCCGTTTTCGGAATATTTACCCGTCAGCAAACCCAAGGCTAGAGGGCTGTAAGCAATCAATTTTATCCCCAATTCATCGCAAACATCTTTCAACCCGAGTTCTGTCACCGGATAGGTAGAAAGTAGCGAATATTGCACTTGTAAAGTAACAATAGGAATTTGGCGATCGCTAAATCTTTGATGCACCCATTTCAGCCGTTTCGGCCCGTAATTAGACAAGCCCACTCCCTTAACCAATCCTTGCTCATAAAGGTCAGCCAAACCGTCCAAAAGAGCCCCCTCTTGCCAAGGAGCATAATTGGCTGTAGACCAGTGCATTTGCACCAAATCTACATTTTTTCCGAGGCGCGCCGCAGAGGCTTTGCCAGCCGATATCATTGATTGTCGCGTCAGTCTCCAAGGATAAGCAGCCAGTTTTGTCGCAATACAAATACTCTCTTTATTTGCACCTTGATATTGTTGAGAAAACTGACCCAAAAGCTGTTCGCTGCGTCCATTTAATTTCCCAGTTCCGTAAGAGTCGCCGGTATCGAATAAAGTGACACCGTTACTAACACAAAGATTGAAAACTGCTTGCAATTCCTCGTCCATGCTTTCATTGTAGCCCCAAAGCAGTCTGTTGCCCCAAGCCCAAGTGCCGCAGCCCATTTTTGGAAGTAAAATTTTTTGGTTAGTTGGCATTTTTTGATGGTAGTTGTTGGTAATACGGATATTTTATAGGAACATAATTAGGTATCCCCTAGCCCCCAGTATAGCTGTTTCATTCTGCCACAGGCCGCCAGGGACTCAAGTCCCTGTCTAATAGCATAAGTCGGTTAAAACCGACTGAAATAGTAATCTCTATAGCAATCCTAAATGATTTGTGTAATTCTTGTAGGGGCAAACCCCCCGTGGTT
Source organism: Microcoleus sp. S13_C3 (assembly GCF_036700905.1). NCBI lineage: Bacteria > Bacillati > Cyanobacteriota > Cyanophyceae > Oscillatoriales > Microcoleaceae > Microcoleus > Microcoleus sp. S13_C3. Next base: position 9,467 of record NZ_JAUBPT010000071.1, read on the forward strand.
GCCCCGCCTTGGCTGGGGTAGGCACTCTTAGCACTACCCCTACATATTTTTACAACTGATGCGAGGATTGCTATATTTTGAAAATTAGAGTTACACATATAGCAATCCTAAGTGATTTTCTAGATATGTAAAATCTGAAAGTCTTGCTATATAAGAAGTCTAGGAAGACAAGAAGGCGTGGTGTTGTGAGACTCAGATCGGATTGCTATATATTCGGCGCTAACTCTATACAAAAACAGCTTTGATAGAATTGCTACAGTCGTCTAAAGACGACTTCAGCTATGAGACAGGGGTTTAAACCCCTGTTGGACTGTCGGACTAATGGCACACCCTACAAAATTACTAATGACTGATGACTCTTTAATTCTTTTACGTGGTTGGTGATGGCGAAGGTGGGCTGTTTTTGGTAGGTTGATCCGGCTTAGCTTTCGGGTCTGGTTTTGGTGGCGCAGGTGGAGGGAAAGTCGCCGCGCGTCTGGGTATTTGTAGCGCTGTTCGGAATGCAGAAGACGGGAAGAAACCGCTAAATTGAGAAAGTCGAACTGCGATAGGTTCTGGTGCATATTCCCACAAGCTTTCGTAGTAGAAGAAAGCGGCGCCTAAGCCGTATTCTTGGACGGCTTGCACCTGAGATTTAATTTGCTGAATCGGTACTGGGTTATTTCTCAAACCTGTCATAATCCCAACTCCGGTGGGAATTTTTTGCTGTGCTTCTTGCATTTCTGGACGGTTAAGCTTGTCTACAAATGATTCTAGATTGGAACGGTAGACTTGCACGATTAGCTCGTCGGCAATATCCAAACGCACCCAAGCCCGCCAATCTTGTAGGTGATGTTTGTAAGCAAACTCGTAGTAATTGGGAGAAATTGAGAAAATGGCATGGGGTTTTACTGCTTTGACGGCTTGATTTAACTGGGACATAAAAGCGGTAATTTTATTGGCTCGCCATTGCACCCATGCTGGGTTTTGAAAATCTTTGGGCGGAGCTTTTTTTGTTTCTTTGGTATACAAAGCAACTGTGTACTCATCGTAACCAAATTCAGACGGCAAACTCATGTGGTCGTCAAATTGAATGCCGTCGGCCTTATATTTAGTGGTGATTTCTAGTACGAGTTCGGTAATGAATTGCTGCACTTCGGGATGAAAGGGATTGAGCCAAACTACTTCGCCACCTGCACCGATTGATGTTTGGCTGCCGTCCTGTTTTTGTGTCAGCCAATCGGGATGATTTAAGGCTAATTCTGATGTGGGAGGAGCCATGAAACCAAACTCAAACCAAGGAATTACTAGCAGGCCTTGGCGGTGAGCTTGAGCTATCAAATCTCCGATCATATCTTGTCCCTCTAACCCTCTGTAAACAAAGGGTTGAATGTCTCTTTGCTGCGCTACATTGCTGGGATACATTGCATAGCCAGAATTCCAGACAACGGGATAGATTGTGTTGAAATTTAACCGTTTTAGTTTGCTGACAGCATCTCCTAGTTTGCGACGATCTCTGAGGATGTCTTTGTCGTTTGTCGTCATCCAAACGCCGCGAATTTCCTGGCGGGGTTGCTGGGCGATCGCCGGAATGAAGTGGTTCGCCAGCAATACTATAATGAATGAGAGGGCAAACAGAAGCGGGAAAAGAGTTTTAATCGATCGCTGCCAACTGCGCGGAATGATGCGTAATGTCATAGTTTTGAATGGTGAGTTAGCTATTGAAACACACCCCGACATAATTTGGTGATAAAATTTGCTCGCTCTACAGTCTACAGCCATTTGCCCTGAATGTGGAATCGGTTAACTGAAATGGGTGCATTGATGTTATGCGATCGCAACTGAGCTCCGTATAATCTCTGAGACAGAGGGTAAGTGACAGCATTCTGTCTAACTCCTGGGAAATTATTAATTACGCACTGCCAGCTATCCTTACCGGACTGTGCTGCCCAAGGAGTGCAAGTGCTGTACAATATCGGTGCTGGAATATCTCGATCGAACATCTGTAATTGTGAAACATTTAGTGTTAATTGGCGGCGGTCACAGTCATGCTATTGTATTAAAAATGTTCGGCCTCAAACCGCTGCCCGGTGTGCGTTTGACTCTGATTAGCGATGTGCTGCACGCGCCTTATTCGGGGATGCTGCCGGGACACGTTGCCGGGTTTTACGATTATGATGAATGTCACATCGATTTGCGATCGCTCGCTGAATTTGCCGGATGTCAAATATTAATCGATCGGGCGATCGCGATCGACCTTAACAAAAATTTAGTTATTTGTCAAACTCGCCCTCCGGTTAATTTTGATGTGCTTTCTGTGGATATCGGCAGCACTCCTGCGACTTTATCTGTACCGGGTGCGGCAGAATATGCAATTGCAGCTAAACCCGTACCGGAGTTTTTAGCTAGCTGGAATCAGTTAATTTCCGAAAGGCAAAACCATCCCGAAAAACCGCTGCGAATTGCCATTGTGGGCGGCGGTGCCGGCGGCGTAGAATTAGCATTAAATATGCAGTTTCGATTGGGGAAGGAAGAAGGAAGAGGGAAGTTCGGCAACGGATTCTGTAACGGATGTAACGGATGTAACGGATGTCAGGAAGAAGGAAGAGGGAAGAAGGAAGAGGGAAGAAGGAAGAGGGAAGAAAATTTAGAAAATTTATCATCAGAAATTCATTTGTTTCATAGCGGTGCTGAATTGATGCCGGGACATAACAAACGGGTGCGTCGCCGCCTGAAAGAAATTTTGATTAGTCGTGGGATTAAACTGCATTTAATGGAAAAAGTTAGTGCTATAGAAAAGCCAGAAACGATTGACATAGAAGATAATCAAGAATGCCCGATGCCCAATGCCCAATGCCCAATGCCCAATGCCAAAATTTCCTGTAAATCAGGTTTAGAATTAGAGTGCGAGATCATTTTTTGGGTGACACAAGCATCGGCAGCCAATTGGATAAGAGAATCCGGTTTAGCAGCAGACTCAAACGGCTTTATGCAAGTCAACGATTGCCTGCAATCAGTCTCTCACCCCAACGTATTTGCGGCTGGCGATATCGCTGCGATGGTTAATTATCCCCGTCCAAAAGCAGGCGTGTTTGCCGTGCGTCAGGGCAAACCGCTGTTTGAAAATTTGCAGCAGTTTTTATTGGAAAAACCGCTGAAACCCTTTGCACCGCAGGAACAATACTTAGGGTTAATTGGTACTGGGAATAAAAGGGCGATCGCATCTCGCGGCAATTTCATGTGGGAATCACGGTTGTTGTGGTATTGGAAAGATTGGATCGATCGCCAATTTATGCAAAAATTTAGCAATCTGCCCAAAACCCGCAATACCAAATAGCAAGACATTCAGATATTTTCCGTTCTTCCTCTGTGTCCTCTGCGTCCTCTGCGGTAAATAAAAAAAGTCTTATTCAAAAACCCTTTAAGCCTGCTATAGTAATATCAGAAGTAAGAAAAACTAACTATGTTCAGAAAAATTGGATTTGGGCTGCTTTGGATTGCATTTATCACCTACGCCTTTGTATTTGCACCACCCGACAGCCCAGAAAAAACCATCACACTAATTACCAATATTTCCACAGGCAAAATAGCAGACATCAACCCTTTAATTGTAGCGTTATTCAACCTCATGGGAGTCTGGCCGCTCATCTACAGTTGCGTCTTATTTGCTGACGGCAGAGGGCAGAAAATACCTGCATGGTTATTTGCCACTTTATCCTTTGGCGTCGGCGCCGTTGCCTTGCTGCCTTATTTAGCCCTGCGCGAACCGAATCCAGAATTTGCCGGTCATAAAAATATCTTTTTAAAGATATTAGACTCCCGTTTTACGGGAATTTTCTTAACATTAGCTGCTGTTGGTTTAGTTGCCTTTGGCTTGACAAAAGGCGATTGGTCTGATTTTGTTCAGCAGTGGCAGACTAGCCGCTTTATCCACGTAATGAGTTTAGATTTTTGTATGCTTTGCCTGCTATTTCCTGCCTTATTAGGAGACGATATGGCGCGCCGAGGAATGCATAACTCTACAGCAGTTTGGGCAGTAACATTAGTACCACTGTTCGGGCCGCTGGCTTATCTGTGTACGCGCAAACCGCTGCCGGAAACTAATACTAAAACTGTTACAAATTAGACAGCAGTGCAGGGGATTTTCAGTTTAATGTATGGATGATCTATCACAAATAATCAGAGAAGAAACAGGCAAGATGCCTGTTTCACAATAAGTAAGTTTTATTGTGGGGAGTAGGGGTTGGGCTTCTAGCCCGCCCATGAAACACTGATTACAAATAGTGCCAAATCTGAGTATTAATGTAAATAATTATCTCCCAGTCTCTAGCAAATGAAAAAATTTCCTATTGTTGGTATCACAACATACAACCGCTGTCCAGCAGGCGAATATCGCTTAAATGGAACTTATATTGATGCAGTTCAGGCGGCTGGTGGCATCCCGATTTTACTGCCGCCCAATCAATTAGATCCCGCTAGTATTTTTGATGCAGTAGATGGTTTGATTTTTTCCGGCGGCGGAGATATCAACCCAGAACTTTATGGCGGTTATGTCGATCGCACAGTTTACTCGGTTAATGCAGAACGCGACAATTTTGAATTAAACTTAGCAAAGCTAGCTTTGAAGGCTGACATACCTGTGTTGGGGATTTGCCGGGGAATGCAAATGTTGAACGTAGCCAGCGGCGGCAGTTTGGTGATTCACGTACCGGATGCTTACGGAGACGAGGTTAATCACGGATCGGGAATTCCCCCGCGTGCGATCGAGCATACCATTGAAATTGAGCCAACCAGTCGGCTAGCCAAAATTATGGGAAAAACTTCAACAACAGTTGTTTCCTGGCATCATCAAGCAGTGCGGAAGGTAACATCCGATTGGCGAATTGTAGCCGATGCACCTGACACTGTGGTAGAAGCAATGGAACACTGCTATCACCCTTGGATGATAGCAATTCAATGGCACCCGGAAATGTCGCCCAACTGTTCGTTTAACGCTCGAATTTTTCAGGCTTTCGTAGAAGCAGCATCTTCAAAATTTATGAATTCTACCAAGTCAGCATCACAGGAAATTCATACATTTGGATAGTCACTTATTCTTGATAGTCAGTATCTATTTCAATATCCAGGGTATCTTCATCTATTCTGACATATAGAACATTCGGGCGACAGCAAACCTGACAATCTTCGATATATGATTGCTCCATACCACCGCTGATATCAACAAAAGTTGTACTCGGTTCGCCGCAGAAAGCACAGTAATATTCAGCCGTTGTTTGCATCTTTCTCGCACTCTCTTTTTGTGACTTCGTGGCGGTAGCGAAACATATCTGTTAACCGCATTTCCACCCACCAACCTAACAACAAATCGACAATCGGGCCGCCCGGTATCGAAAATGCGTTAGCGAAGCCCTCGAAGAGGATCGCATCTGTCAATCTAGTCTTGCCATTTTCTGAGGTAAACTCGTGTCGGTGAGTCCAACGTGCCATTGGCCCCTCAGTTTGTTCATCAACAAACAAGCGATATTGTTCGCACTCAGTGTGAGTCGCCACCCATTTTACAGGAATCGGCCCCAATAACAGGCGAAATTCTGATACAGCACCCACATCGAGTCCCCCTTCGCGGCGAATGATTTTCACCGGTTGCCAAGGCGGAGTCAAAAGTTGCAGAATGTCGGGCCTTTCGTGAAAGTTCCAGACTGCTTCAACGGTGGCATTAATTAGGGATGAATATTTAAAATTGGGCATTTTCTAGATTAAGTTAAACAGTTATTTGCGATCGCATTTCAGCATTTGCAGTATTATCCTCTGTATCAGTACAAACAGCAACTGTTAGTTTCAATCCCAAAGCATTCAGCCAAGTTCCCAGATTATAAATCGCATCACTTCCTTGCTGTGACAGCAATTCATCCAGTTTTTTTAAGTGCAATTCATATTCTTCAGGAGTCATTTTCGGTTGACCCAAAGCTTCTGCTACATCGCTGAGAGCTCGTTTTAGCAGTTCAGCTTCCGGCTCTTCCTCCTCTAATGTCGCCGTTATATAGGCGGCTGACAATGCCGGGTTTTTTCTCAGAGATTCAATCAAAAACGGATGATCGGGAATACTTTTAGCCATTGTTTTAAATCCTGTTGTAATCTGTCCAGTATTCTTTTGCTTGGAGGATATCTCGGTTTTGAGTGCTTTTATCTCCACCGCAGAGGAGAAGCACAATTGTTGTTCCAACTTGCCCAAAATAGATTCGGAAACCAGGGCCATAGTCTATTCTGAGTTCGCAAACTCCTTCTCCAACTGAACGATAGTCTCCCAAATTACCAGTAACAACCCGATTTAGCCTAGATCGAATCTTGGCTTGAGTGTTTGTATCTTTGAAGGAATCAAACCACTCAGCGAAAGGTACTCTGCCATCTGATGTGACATAACGCTGAATTTCCTTGGGTTGAACTTCTGGCATAATTGTATTATAGTACGTCGCTCCTTATTTTATCTTGTTAAGTTAGCTTTCAATCTACTTACTTGCAAAGATGCGATCCTCTTCGAGGGCTTCGCTAACGCACTTTCGCATCCGCTATTTCTTAACTCGTCAACTGCAAATCCTTCGTCCTAAAATGACTCATCGCCTCCGCTAAATGCTTCTTCAAAGTCGCCTCCGGTAGCGGCCCTTTTAAATGACTCCAAGGCAAAACCTGATCCAATTCCCACTCTTGAAAAACATAAAAATCCATCTCCGGCAACTGTCCCCGCAACTCCTTAAAAGCCCGCCGATAACTGCCCAAAGTATCGCCGTAATGCCGCACTAATTCCAACAGCCGAGACAACCGCCGATCGCCCTTTGACAACAACCCCTGAATCACAGACCAGTTATAGCTTTCAGGTCTAAATTCTAAACCTAACTTACGCAATTCTTTATCTAAAAACTTCAGCCTCTTCTCCGCATCTTTATTCACTCCAAACCACTGAAAAGGAGTGTGAGATTTCGGGACAAAAGTGCTGCATCCCAGAGTCAACCGCAAACCGGGAACAGCTTTTCTAATCGCCCGCATCATCGCCACCGTCTCCTCTAAATCCTCCATCTCTTCACCGGGAATTCCCGCCATTCCGTAAAGTTTAATTCCCTTTAAACCGCCCGCTTTAGCATTGATAGCAGCTTGGATAATTTCGTCATTTGTGAGTTTTTTATTGACTATTTTACGTAGGCGATCGCTCCCGCTTTCCACCGCAATCGTCACAGATTTGCTGTCTCTGTTGGTCAAAATTTCTGCTAGCTTAACTGTCACCGTATTCGTCCTTACCGAAGAAAGACTCAGCCGCACGCCGTCGTATTTAGGATGATTCAAATGATCCAGCAACGCTTCAAATTCCGGGTGCTGAGTGACCGAAGCACCCAACAAACCCAAACGATTAGTCACAGCTAAACCGCGATCGATCGCCGGAATTAGCGAAGCCTCCAAACTCGCAGTTCTAAAGGGCAAAGTCAGATAACTTGCCAAACAAAAACGGCACATTTCTGGACAACTCCGAACCACTTCCACCATGTAAATATTTTCCCAAGCCGCTTTTTCTGTCACCACAGTGGAAGCAGATAAAGTATTGCCGCGATAAGTCTGTTTTTCAACCATACTGGGAATTTCCGAATCGACAGGATGAATCGATTTAATCCCCTCAGCCGCATCCAGATAAGTTACTTCGTACAAACTGGGGACATAAACTCCCGGAACTTGGGCTAAATGCCGCAATTTAGTTTGTCTGTCGGCGCTACGGACTTCTTTATAAGCATCAATAAAATTGTCAATGAGATGTTCGCCATCTCCCAGCAAAATCACATCAAAAAAATCGGCAAAAGGTTCTGGATTCGCAGTAAAAACCGGGCCACCGCCGAAGACGATCGGATGATTATCAGTTCGTTTTGACGCCCAAATCGGAATTTCTAGAGATTCCAATAAATTTAGAATATTTACATAGTCTAGTTCCCAAGAAAGCGAAAATCCCAGTAATTCTGGATGTCGGGGAAGTTGTTCGCGGATATCAGTAAATAAACGGCCCACTTCAATATCCGATCGCACAGCCAAAGTTGCCCACACTATCTGATAGCCGAGACTGGTAATACCCACCGTGTACTCGTTGGGAAAAGCAAAAATAGTCGGGATAGCATCAGCATCGGGGGTTGCTGGGGCAAATAGTAAGCGTTCTTGGGCAAAGGGATTAGGATTCACGGGCAAATTTAGTTTTAACAATAGGTTTGTTCTTATCTCATTTTAAGCCATTTCCAAAGTCATTGTAGGGTGCGTCAGGGTTGAATGTGGCGACCACAAAATAAGGATCTCCCCGCGGACGCACCCTACAGTTAGTTAGCTGTTACATCCGTTACATCCGAAGAAAGCGAATCGGTTGGCTAACTTCCTTCTTGCTTCTTCAAATTTACTCTGAAATAGAATCGCCATCGTCTTGCCTTCTCGGCGGCGGTGCACTGTGAAAAGTTGCAATCAGCAAACAGATAATCCCAGCATTAATAAACACATCCGCCAGATTAAATACGGGGAACCGAATGATCCGAAAATCGATAAAATCTACAACGTGGCCCGAAACAAATCGATCGATCCCATTCCCCAGTGCTCCCCCCAAAATCAAACCGTAGCCAGCTTGTTCCCAGCGGTTAATTCGTGGCCCGAACCAAGCCAGCACAATCAATCCGACACTAACGCCCAAAGACAGCCACCGCAACCAAATCGCCCCGCCATTGCTGAACAGACTAAAAGCCGCACCGGTATTAACAACATAAGTGAAGTGAAACACGCCGGCTAACAGTGGCTGCGTCTGCGGAGGAACCGTCAAGTCAAAATTTTGCACCACCCACAACTTAGTCAGGTGGTCTAAAACTAAACTGATAACAGCAGCAACCCAGAACAAGGGATTTCTTTTAAAACGCATGAATTAAGCAATAGAAAATGGGGCATCGGGCATGAGAGAATTTACTCCAATCTCACTTGTCATTGCGAGCAAAATGCAGTGGATAAAAGCAATCCCAGCCGCAGCGAGATGACTCTCCCGTTTGGCAATGTATAGTATAACCTTATTTTGCACAATTACCCGTTACCTCTTCCTTCTTCCTTCTTCCTTCTTCCTTCTTCCTTCTTCCTGACATCCGTTACATCCCGTACATTGCTCGTTGCCGAACTTCCTTCGCAATTAATAAAACATCAAGCGACGTAAAGTAAATGACAGCACTGCGATCGCACAAACTACCGCCAATTGTCCCGGCAGAGGATAAACCGAATATTTAAGAATCTCATCGAATAAAGGTGTTTTTTTTGCCGGAGGCAGCAAGTAAGTAAAAATTAGATAAATTAAGCCGATCGCGTGAACAGTGAACAAACCGCACAAACAGCTAAAAGCCATAGATTCCAGCCGCGAAGCCACCTTAAAAGCCACCCAGCCGCACACCCAAGCACCAGGCACAAAACCCAGCAAATACCCAAAACTCGCTTCTTTGAGATAGCCGATGCCGCCGCCTTGATAAAAAACTGGCCACCCAGTTAATCCTAATGCTAAATAAGCAATTTGCGAGAGAGCCGCAGCATTTTTCCCCCCCATGCAGCCTACTAGCAAGACGGCTCCAATTTGATAGGTAACACCTAAAGAGTACGCCTGAAGTCCTCGATCGTCCCACAAACCAATAGGAATTGTGACAGATGCAGTCAAAAAATTGCCTGCTATCGTCAGCAGCAAACCAATAACAGCCCAGATTAATTCAATAGGAGCAGGCATTATAGCAGAAGAAAGAAGGAAGACAGAAGTTGCAATCGACCGTTTATGTTTGTGCAATTAAGAACGTCCTAACCGTCAGGGCGGTTGCTATATCATCAAACGGCATTCGTCAGAATGTATTTGTCAGATGCAAGCTTCAATGCCCGCAGCTTTTAAATTCTTAATAATAGCACTACTATCAAAATAACCACCATTGTATTGTTTTCTGATTCTCAAGCCTCGATCTTGTGATAATTTAATGGGGAATTTTTTGCGATCGGGCGATCGACTGCCTGTTTCCGTAGCTCGGTCTCTGCCATATACCTTATATATTGACACTTGTCAAGCTCATATATAACATTAATAATATTAATTAATATTAAATTGCCATTAAGTGTAAAGATTCTTAACCTAACCTTTACTTTTGCGCGCTATGCTGATGCGGGACACCCATATAACGATCGCAGATTTTTTATACCTATGCTTTTTCGTCTCAACTTGATTAATCCAAACCGTCTGACTACAGCAATTTCCGCTATGGCGATCGCCCTCAGCCTAGCAGCTTGTGGCACCAGCACAACCACAAATAACACCCCCAGCAGTGGCGACACCGCAGCAACTCCCGGCGCTACCCCCGTTGCAGCCACCGGCACAGCAACTCCCAGCAAACTCGCCCTAGCCTCAGACGTAGCCATCACGGCAGCCGGCGCCTCATTCCCCGCCCCTCTGTACCAGCGTTGGTTTCAAGACTTCAACAAAATCAACCCCAAAGTACAAATTAACTATCAATCAGTAGGCAGCGGCGCCGGAGTCGAACAATTTACCAAAGGCACAGTAGACTTTGGGGCCAGCGACACCGGCATGAAAGACGACGAAATCGCCAAAGTTCCAGCAGACAAAGGCGTGATACTGCTGCCCATGACAGCCGGCAGCATAGTCATCGGCTACAACCTGCCAGACTTAACCGAACCACTGAAACTACCCAGAGACGTTTACGCAGATATCTTCGCCGGTAAAATTACCAAGTGGAACGATCCCAAAATTGCAGCGGCAAACCCGGGCGCTAAATTGCCAGACCAAGCCATCACCATCGTCCACCGTTCCGACGGTAGCGGTACCACCGCCGTCTTCACCAAACACCTGAGTGCCATCAGCCCCGACTGGAAAAGTGCAGTAGGCGACGGCAAAACAGTACAGTGGCCCGTAGGCGTAGGCGCAAAAGGCAACGAAGGCGTCACAGCCCAACTCCTGCAAACCGTCGGCAGCATCGGCTACGTAGAATACGGCTACGCCAAAAACAACAATCTCAAATTTGCATCTTTGGAAAACAAAGCAGGCACATTTGTAGTACCTAACGACGAGTCAGCTTCTCAAGCTTTAGCGACTGTGCCGCTGCCGGAAAACCTGCGAGCATTTATCGAAGACCCCGAAGGCGCTCAATCCTATCCAATTGTCACCTACACTTGGATGCTAGTCCCCAAAACAGTTACTGACCCCAACAAAGCCAAAACCATCGAGGCAATGGTTGAATACGGCTTAAATGAAGGTCAAAAAGTTAGTTCCGAATTGGGCTACGTTCCTCTACCCCAAAACGTTAGAGAAAAAGTAGCCGCAGCCGCTGACGGCATCAGCCCAGACTACAAGATTGAGGTTGCCAAATAGTAAGAGAAGTCAGTGGGCCGTTGACAGTTGGCAGTTGTTAGTTGACAGTTGGCAGAGGGAAAAAAGGAAGAGAGATATTTCTGTAGGGGCGGGTTCACCGACAATAATTGCCTAAAATCAATAATCTGATAAACCCGCCCCACCCAACGGTAAATCGCCATCTACCTCTTTCAAAATACAAGGGTCAGGTTTTACCAGAAATATTTGTTGAAAAGTCAGGGGATTAATAAACCCGCCCCTCTTTGACTTTATTTATCGTCTTTCTTTCTGCTTCCTTCGAGCTTTTTCCGAAACAGACTATTTTCCGCTACTATATATTTGGTTTTTTTTTCTATGATTTCCGATAATAACAGCGCTCCATCACAGAGCCGATCGCGCTCTGGGGCAGAAAAATCCTTAGACCAAGGCTTTATCTGGCTGACTCGGATTTTGGGAATAGGAGTTGGTGTAATTTTGCTGGTAATCGCCCTCACCGTTGGTTACAGGGCTTTACCGGCGATTCAAGAGTACGGTTTGGGATTTCTATTTGGCAGTAGCTGGAATCCGGTTAAGGAAGAGTACGGTGCACTGCCGATGATTTACGGGACGATCGTCAGTTCGGCGATCGCGCTCCTAATTGCAGTACCATTAGGAGTAGGGACTGCCATTTTCTTGAGCGAGGACTTTCTGCCGCTGCCAGTGCGTACAGCTTTGGTTTTTTTAGTAGAACTTTTAGCCGCCATTCCCAGCGTAGTCTACGGTTTGTGGGGAATTGCTGTATTGATTCCCATGATTACCACTCTCGGCAAGTTTCTCAACGGCACTTTCGGATGGCTGCCGATTTTTAGCACCTCGCCAGTTGGGCCGGGAATGTTACCAGCAGGAGTAATTTTGGGAATCATGACTTTGCCCATTATTACTGCTATCTCCCGCGACTCTTTGGCAAGTCTCCCGCCCGATTTGCGACAAGCATCTCTAGGTTTAGGGGCTACTCGGTGGACAACGATTTTTAGGGTACTCGTACCGGCGGCTTTTTCCGGCATTGTCGGCGGAATTATGCTTGGGCTCGGTCGCGCGATGGGAGAAACAATGGCTGCGACTCTGTTAATTGGCAATTCCAATCAGTTAAGTCTTTCTGTGCTAGCTCCGGCAAATACTATTGCTTCTCTGATGGCAAATCAGTTTGCGGAAGCCTCCGGGTTGCAAGTAGCAGCTCTGATGTACACTGGGCTAATTCTGTTTATTATGACGCTGATTGTTAATATTTTGGCCGAGTGGATTGTTTCTCAAGTAAGAGCGAAGTACAACTAGAAGTTTGCCGCCATTTCCTACATATTTTTAGTTTATGTCAAATAGCGTCTCCGATGAGAATCCTTTGGTATCAAAAACAGGCAGTTTAAAGAAGGTTAAAAACAGCCCGCAAGCGCTGTTTAGTCTGGGGATGACTGTATTGGCTGGAGCTAGTCTGGCCATCACTCTGCTGCCTTTGTTTGCAGTTCTTTCCTATGTCACCGTACAAGGTTTCAATCGCCTGAATTTAGACTTGTTTACCAAGCTGCCCCCGCCGCCCGGACTATCGGGAGGCGGTATTGCTAATGCAATTCTCGGTACATTGATGACGGTGGGAATTGCTTCTTTAATTGCTGTTCCTTTTGGTGTATTGGCCGCCGTTTATTTGTCGGAATTCAGCAGCGGCCAAGTAGCTCGCTGGGTACGCTTTGCTACTAATGTCCTCAGCGGCGTTCCTTCGATTATTGCAGGGGTATTTGCCTACGGTTTGTTCGTGGTAAATATGGGAGGTTTTTCGGCAATTGCAGGGGGCGCGGCGCTGGCCGTGCTGATGTTGCCGACGATTGTGCGGACTACTGACGAAGCTCTACAAATCGTCCCGCAAGATATTAGATGGGCGTCGGTTGGTGTGGGTGCTTCTAATTATCAAACGGTTTTGCAGGTGGTTTTGCCTGCGGCAATTCCGGCTATTTTAACGGGCGTGACGCTGGCAATTGCTCGCGCTGCTGGAGAAACTGCTCCTTTGATTTTCACGGCGCTTAATTCGCCTTTTTGGCCGGCAGGATTTGATAAGCCAACTCCGAGTCTTTCGGTTTTGGTGTACAACTTTGCAACGGTTCCTTTTAAGGCACAGAAAGAATTGGCCTGGGCGGCATCTTTGATTTTGGTGATTATGGTTTTATTGACCAGTATTCTTTCTCGCTGGGCTACTCACAAAAAAGTGTATTAGTCAGTTGACAGTTGTCAGTTGTCAGTTGTCAGTTGTCATATCATTTCCGGTTAAATAAATATAATTATTGTAGGGGCGGGTTCGCCAAGATATTCAATACAAACCCGAGTTCCAGTAAAGCCGCCCCGGCCAAGATATTATAAGCAATCTACCGGAATTGAGATCGTTGTTCAGCGGTAATTTGTAAAATTCGATTGGAGTATTACCTGTATGATGATGGATTTAGACAAGCAAACGGAAACAGTTTTACGGACAGAAAATATCAATATTTTTTACGGCGCTTTTCACGCAGTGAAAAATGTTTGTATGGAGATTCCTAAAAATCGCATTACTGCGTTGATTGGGCCGTCTGGCTGCGGTAAAAGTACAATTCTCCGATGTTTTAACCGTCTCAACGATTTAGTTAGCGGTTTTCGTTTAGAGGGTAGAATTGATTACTACGGTCAAAATCTTTACGATCCTGATATTGATGCTGTGGCGGTGCGCCGCAAGATTGGGATGGTGTTTCAAAAGCCGAATCCTTTCCCGAAGTCGATTTATGACAATATTGCTTACGGTGCGAGGGTAAACAATTATAAGGGGGATATGGATGAGCTGGTGGAGAAGTCGCTCCGCCAAGCTTATTTGTGGGATGAGGTGAAGGATAAGTTGAAGCAAAGCGGTTTTTCTCTTTCCGGTGGCCAGCAGCAGCGTTTGTGTATTGCTAGGGCGATCGCGATTAATCCTGATGTAGTGTTAATGGATGAACCTTGCGCTTCTCTTGACCCGATTTCTACGATTAAGATTGAGGAGTTGATGCGGGAACTCAAGGAGAAGTATACGATTGTGATCGTTACTCACAATATGCAGCAGGCTTCTCGGGTTTCTGACCTGACTGCTTTTTTCAATGCTAAACTTTCTGACGATGGGAAGCGGTTTGGCTATCTTGTGGAGTGTGACAAGACTGAGGTAATTTTCCAAACTCCGAAGGAAGAGTCTACTTTAGATTATGTGAGTGGCCGTTTTGGTTGAGTCCCCGACAGGTTGAAGCCTGTCGCTACACAAACTATCGTCCCTCTTTAAGAGACTAAAAACATTTAATTTACTGAGTCTGGTAGCGACCAAAAAAACCTCGTAAAACTTTTCTTAATTTAGAATCCCGCTTTCTTTGAGAAGGCGGGATTCTGGGTTTTATGTTTAATAGCTCGATCTGAGATGTTGCATCATTATCAATAAGCTTTTTAGGAACAGGCAAGATGCCTGTTCCACAAGAAAATTCACTCTTTGTGGAACAGGCATCTTGCCTGTTCTTGACAATGGTGCAAGATGTGAGTCGATCGCACTTTTTGCAGATACAAGCGGCTGATTTTTGTGAAGAAATGCTCGAAGAGTTCACATGTTCTTCATCCAATGCTTGAACAGGTTTTCTTTGACCATACTTTGCCGCATAACTTCGAGCAAGTATTCCTGAGCTTGGTCTTGGCTTAACCTTTTGACTTCTTCGCGCAGCACTTGAAGTTTGAACTGCTGTTCCATGCTGAGGCTGGTTGTAGGCATATCCATAAATCGCTCCTCCAGTTTGCTGAGATTAATGCGAAATTGATCGGAATGACGTTTCGCAGGATTTGTTGTGTCTCCTACATTGTAAACTATCATAACATTCCCTTGACAATATGTCCAAAGTAGACATTTTGAAACTAATTTGTGTCGCAAAAGTACATCAAAGTGGGGGGAGCCTTATCATAAAAAGGCGTAAAGACAGGGAAGCCTAAGCCAAAGGAGCTAGTTCGTATGGATGCAATGGAGTTTTTTCAAAGCAGTGCTGGGGAATGGCGTTCTCAGCGCAGCACTCACCACCTCGCTTTCCGCCAAGCGGAGATTGGGGATTCAAATATTCAGGTAACGGCCCTGGGTGCGGATGACGCGCGAGTCGCCGATATTTGCAAGATGCACGAAGTTGATCCGAGCCGGGCTGCTGGGGGGGCTTTTGTGACTTGGCACGGCTCGATGGCGTGGGATAAGGATGATGAGAATCATAAAGGGTCTACGGTGTTCGCGATCGTCCCCGATCCTGAAAATCCCCGGCAGGGGTTGATGTTGCGGGAACGGGGCTATGCGGAAATTGTGCCGGTGGCTGGCCGTTTTGAGATGGATGATGAGGATGGGCTGCTGCTGATTACCGAATACGAGACGATGAGTTCGATCGAGCGTTTCTGGTTTGCTAATCCGAACGTGCGGATGCGGACGAGTACGGTAAAGCGCTTTGGCGGTTTCAGCACATCGACTTTTTGTACCGAAATTCGGGTGCAACCAGACTCGGATGCAACATCAGAAGCAGCAGCAGATCAAGTGGTCGGCAGCGAGTTTTATTCGGCTCTGGGTTGGTAATTTGGCTGTGGGATGTTGACTGTTGACTGCTGACTGTTGATTGTTGAGTGTTGACTGCCCACTGCCCACTGCCCACTGCCCACTGACAACTGACAACTGACAACTGACAACTGACAACAGTCAACAAATGTTACAGATTGTTGCAAAAATTCAGGAAAATCAGATTTAGATTGCGGGAATCCCCTAATCTGTATGTTGGTTAGTTGTATCCGTTATGCTGGCAGCTCACGGTGTCAACTATTTCTGAAATTTGAGATAACGGAGATTTTAACGTGGCGCTTCCTTTATTAAGCTACGCCCCCAAGAGCCAAAACCAGCGCGTTGCTGGTTTTGAAGTGGGGAGCGACGAGCAGCCGAGAATTTTCACAACTGAAAATGTGCTCTCGTCTGGAGACATGGAAAATTTGATTTGGGCTGGATATCGCCAGATTTACAGCGAACACCAAATCCTCAAGAGCAACCGCCAAAAGTCTTTAGAGTCGCAACTCAAGTTCGGCCAAATTACTGTGCGGGACTTTATTCGCGGTTTGGCGACTTCTTCTCCTTTCCTAGAGCGGAATTACCAAACTAACAGCAACTATCGGTTTGTGGAAATGTGCGTGCAGCGCATTTTGGGCCGGGATGTGTACAGCGAGCGCGAAAAGATTGCTTGGTCGATCGTAGTAGCCAATAAGGGCCCTCAAGGCTTTATTGACGAGTTGGTCAATAGCGAAGAGTACCTGGATAAGTTCGGCTACGATACCGTACCTTACCAACAGCGCCGAATTTTGCCTCAGCGAGTTGGAGGGGACACTCCTTTCAACTTGAAGACGCCCCGCTACGGTGAGTACCACCGTTCGCAGCTTGGCTTCCCGCAAATCATCTGGCAGACAAGTGTCCGCCGTTTTGTTCCTCAAGAACAGCAGGCGAAGGCTGGCGATCCGTCCAACTATTTGGGTATGGCGCGCAATATGCCCCTGCCTGCTACTGCGCCGCAGCGCGTGCCTCTAGCTAATATCAATATCGAGACGATGGTTCCCCGTCGCCGGTAATTGATGCTCTCCTGATGCGATTATTTGTGTCGGGCGATCAACTGAATCGATCGGCTTTTAGGCTGAGAGAGTTTTGAGTCTTGAGTTTTGAGGTTTGAGTTTTTTGAGAAACTTGGAATCCAAAACTCAGGGCTCATACTTTTTTGTCAGTTGTCAGTTGTCAGTTGTCAGTTGTCATTAGTTATTAGTCATTAGTTATTAGTCATTAGTCATTAGTCATTAGTCATTAGTCATTAGTCATTAGTTATTAGTCATTAGTCATTAGTCATTAGTCATTAGAAAGAAAAATCATTCGACCTTTTCTCATTGTTAACTATAAGTGCATAGGTGCATTTATGCAGCCGCAATATAACGAAGGTGCTGGAAAACCATTGCGTCGCCATGCTAAAGAGCTTCGTACCAAAGCCTTATACAGGTACGGTGCCGCAACAGGGTTGGTGTTGTTGCCACTGCTGGTATACGCGGTAGCACCTTTTGCTCCTTTATTTTTGGTCGCGGCTATTTTGATAGCGGCATTAATCGCCCTTCCGTTGATTGAGGACGGGAAAACGTTTTGGAAGTCGTCTCAGAGATTTGACCAAGGGGCCTGTGGTGAAGAAAAGATTCAGCAAGTTTTGAAGTCCCTAATCCAATCTGGATGGATAGCTGAGTACAACTTAAGATTGCCGGAAGTAGGCGATATCGATGTGTGGCTGCGATCGCCTAAAGGAGTCAATTTTATCCTTGATGTGAAGTCTCACTCAACCGTAGTTCAGTTGGATGGGGATGTGCTCAAGCGTCTATCTTACGACGGGAAATTGATAGATTTTAAGAAAGATTTTCTGGCACAGATTGCCAACCAAGCTACGGCTATAAAAAAAGCTAAGAAGTTAACTAAGGTCACTCCAGTAGTTGTATTTAGCGATGCCAAAGTGATTTTGATCAACAAAAAAAAGATTAGGGGTGCTTACGTCATGGAACTGGGCAATCTGGTATCAAGGTTGCAAGAACTCGATCGCACCTATAAAAGTAGATAAGATTGGGACAAATGAGAACAACGGCTGCATCGATATGTTTGACATCAACAAATTTGCACCGATTGGTACCATCCCCGACTTGCACTAGCATCTAAGTGACACTTGTGCTATAAAAAATAGTTAAGGTATCAATAATATTCTGGAGGGAATATTGGACAATACAGGCAAGGTAGATGCAATTCTCAACGCATGGTTCG
Source organism: Microcoleus sp. S13_C3 (assembly GCF_036700905.1). NCBI lineage: Bacteria > Bacillati > Cyanobacteriota > Cyanophyceae > Oscillatoriales > Microcoleaceae > Microcoleus > Microcoleus sp. S13_C3. Next base: position 27,676 of record NZ_JAUBPT010000071.1, read on the forward strand.
ACTACATTGATTTGGATGATTACAGTAACGCCAGGATTGAAGTAGCCAATCACGATAAGGTCAAACTGCGCGAGAGCAGGCTAGTCGGCGATAGTGTATTAATTGAGCCAGCTATCTTTGAAGAGCTACAACAAAAAGTTAACCAAAGGCAACAAGGTCAACAGGAACCAGTATGGGTTTTATCCTTTCCGCAAGTTTTAGATGTAGAAAAGGGAAAATCTTATCTTTGTCCTTTGTTTAACTTGGAAGTTACATCCATTCTCAAAGGAGAATACCGAGAAGAGGGATGGAACTTAGACGAGTTCAAACTAACAGAAGCAGGAGAGAACGTCACAACCTTCCTGGGACTGGATGAGAAAGAGCGAGAGGACTTGATTACCCAAGATGGGCTGCGACAATTTCTCGAAACAACCTTTAAACTTGAGTTTCAAACTTATGAAGAGTGGATGCAACAGGTGAGCTTACCTCGTCGCCAAATTCAACGGCGGCCGTACTTGTTTGAATTTCCAGGAGGCAGATTTTCAAAGAATCTTCAGCAAGATTTAAAAGAGATCGAGTCTGGTTCAAAAGACTGGTCAACAGGACATCCAGCTTATGAATATCTATTCGGTGTGCCTCAACTTCCAAAACACGAAGTCATTTACATGGGTGCTTTCCCAACCCATGCACCGACTAATTCACAATTAAAAGCACTGAAACACGCTCAAAGCGAACCTGTGACGGCTGTACAAGGTCCACCTGGTTCTGGTAAAACTACCCTCATCCTTCATCTTATCGCTCAACAGGTAGTCAATCGCGCACTCAGATTAATTGATGGAGAGGAGGATATCAATAATCTGACAGTTGTTAGCAGTACCAATAATAAAGCCGTTGACAATGTTATTGAAAAAATAGATGAATGGTTAAATAACGATCGTTTAGAACATAATTTTCTCTATCTCAAAGGAGGGAGTATAGAGAATATTCAAAAAGCAGGATGTGCGATCGAGCAGCTAAAAAAAGGAATTGAATACATTCAACAACATAGTTTTAACGAAACAGCTTTTAATCAAAACAAGCAGAAAATAAAACATATCCAAGATGACATTTTATTAAATGAGTCGAATTATTTAGCAGCTCGCCATCAAAGAGCTTTAGATGAAGAACGACTGCCTCATCTTCGGGAAGAGATACAAACACTTCAACAGCATTTAGATGAGGTAATAGCTACTCAAAGCAATTTGCAGCAACGAGCGACAGATTTAGCAGAATACGAACAACTACCAATAGAAGCTTATCGAAAAATAGAATTGCGTTTTAGTAATGCGGAACGACAGATGCCAGAAGGAAGATTACCTTGGTGGACTCGTTTGTGGCGCTGGATAACTGGGAGAACAGAAAAACAGATTATAACTAAGGCTGTTTTAGCTTGCGAATCAGCGATTGAAAGTACATTCAATACTCCTTTCCCTGTAGGAAATCCCAAAAATCGCCGCGAATTTTTTCAAGAATTAGGGAGGGTTACGGAAAAACTAGCAAAAGCAAAAGACCTACAACACATACAGGCAAGCTTGCAAACAATTGGTGAAGATATAGCCAACACAGAGCAACGAAAAGATGAAGCGGATAGAGAATTAACTTCCTTAGAAAACAGCTTGGTAACTCCACTGGAAGATTTTTACGCTTGCTTTCATGAAAAAAATCACGATCGGCATCAAGAGCTATTTAAGCTATCGCGGGAATTTCTGACTCAGCAAGCACTACAAGATAAGGACAATGTAGAAAAAGCTTTGAAGTTATATTTAGATTGTATTTCGAGATATTCTAAGGCCCCTAACAAGTTTAAAACAAACCCAGATGAGTATTTTAAAGCCATAAGTTTGATATTTCCTGTCATTAGCTGTGGGTTGTTCTCAGTACGAAATATGCTACCGCGCATCTCTGAGTGTGTCGATCGCACAATTATAGATGAAGCTGGAATGATTCCACTGCATCAGAGCTTTCCGTTGCTGGTGCGATCACGCAAGGTCATTATTGTCGGAGATCCTCTACAAATTGAGCCTATAATTACTTTAAGTGACCAAAGACGCGATGACTACGGCAAAACAGCGTTTCTTGACAAAGGATTAACTGAAATTGATTACAATCGTTACAGCCCTGAAGAAGAGTATAGCGCCACTACCTATCATCGCGCCGCTGGAGCAACTGGAGCAAATGGCAACACAGGTAATGGGATTCGTTTGATGGAGCATTACCGCTGCCAACCTAGTATTATTGAATATTGCAATAATAGTGCTGGATATGGATTAGAGGTAAAGACACAACCAAGAGTCTCACCATTGAAAACAAACTTAATTGCTCACCATGTTGAGGGAAATATTGAGGGGAATGTAAATCAGCAAGAAGTTACTGCGATACGTGAGTTAATCCCGCGCCTTTTGAATCAAGGTTATTCCCTTGCAGACATTGGTATAATTTCACCCTTTAAAGTTCATGCTGATGCTTTGAGGGATGATTTACGTAGTAGAAGGAATTTTCCTGAATTTCATAAAAATGATATTGGGACTATTCATACTTTTCAAGGTTCGCAGAAGCGAGTAATTATATTATCCACAAAAGTATGTAGATCGCAGGATAATTTTAGCTTTATTAACAGAAAAACCAATCTTCTTAATGTCGCTGTATCTAGAGCCGAAGAACTTTTTATTTTGGTCGGCAACCTTTATCGACTAGAGAAAGCGGGAGGCTATACCGAGCGGCTTGTCAAACATATTCAAACAAATGGATTGGTTTTCGATTATAAATCTAAATCTGAATTAGAAAATCCTTATAAAGACTCTGCCATTGATATAGTTTCTAATTGCAAGCATTTGGATTATTTTACTAGAGCTCTTCAGGAAGTAGAACAAGAACTGATAGTAGTAACTCCTTGGATTCGAGGAGACGAACCCAAACAATTTGCTGATAATATTGTTTCAGCCTTGGAAAGAGGTGTTCAGGTGAAAGTAGTTTACGGATATGTCAATCCGACTCGTGAAAGTTATGCAAACAATGATAATAATGATGCTGAAGCTGAGAAACTTCTGAGGGATTTATTTACTTCATATCCCAAGTCGCGCCTCATTCGTTCGCGTCGTGAAGGAACAAATCAAAGAATTTTGTTCTGGGATAATAACTTTGCAGTAGTAGGCAGTTGGGACTGGCTTTCTCACCGATATCGAGATAAGTGTGATTTATCACCAATGAATCCAGATGCTCAAATACGTGGAGAGACAAGTGTTTTGGTTTCTGATTCCTTAAGCCTTGCATTATTGAAGGAAAATATAGATGGACTCATTCAAGAAGAGTCGTAACCTTTTAGCGATTAGGCGATCGCAACAAAATTATTGACCAAAATAACGATAGATTTTAGACTTTATACAAAAGAGCAGACAACTCGAAAGCCAACATTTTTATTACTGCTACTCGGATTACCAAAAAAACGAGATGCAGAACGGCATATGTTGGGAGGCGAAGTCCACGAACCACCCCGCAATATTCGACCTTCCTCATTTCCATTAATCAGCCATACACTGCCATCTGATGGTGCGTCCTGATAGTTTTTGTGATAATAGTCAGCACACCACTCCCAGACTAACCCGTGCATATCGTGTATTCCAAAGGCATTAGCTGAGAAAATGTCAACTTCGCTTGTTTCTTGGCGATAAATTCCATTGGGTTCATTCCCATAAGTTCCTTTGTACAAACGACATTTTATTTTCTGATTCTGTCCACAATAGTTTGCTAAGTGTGTTGTAATGGTTGCACCAAAATGAAACGGGGTTGTTTCTCTGGCACGACAGGCGTATTCCCATTCAGCTTCGCTGGGTAAGCGATATAAACGTCGTTTTTTCTCCGATAGTCGATCGCAAAACTCCTCAGCATCATACCAAGAAACCCGCTCAATCGGTCGATTATCCCCTTTAAAGCAGGATGGATCGGGGTCGAGGTCACGCTTGATTTTTGGAAGGGATGCGATCGCTCTCCACTGCGCCTGAGTGATGGGATATTTACCCATAAAAAAGGGTTTTACAGTAACTAGATGTTGGGGACGTTCCTCCTCGCCAGATTCAAGTTCTTCTTTGGGCGCTCCCATTGTAAATTTACCACCTGGGATGGAAACCATTTCCAGCTCAACTCCATTACCCAAAATTTCTAGAAAGTATTGTGCCTGTTTTGGGCAACGTTTAGTTTCTCGCCATTGAGCATCCACAGTTACCACTTCAAACTCAAAAGTTGTGGTGTCTGGAATTAACGATATTGGTGGGTTCCTTGAGCAATTTGTTGTCAAATCATCGTTTGCCAGGGGGAATTTCTCTGGTTCCCTACAATGGGTTGGAAGATAATCTGTATCGCCATCCCAACTGCGATGATACAAATAAGTTGGCAGTTGTTTTTTACCTAAGCTGGCAACTTGCTGCTTTACTTTCTTGGTGATTTCCTCCATATTCGGAGGCCAGTATTCTAAAGATTCCTGTTCCAAAGCATCCCTCACAGCTTCAGAAAAATATCCGGTTTTTTCTTGAGGGTTGATTTTTGCTTTTTCCCCTTCCCTAGTTGCAAATAAAACAAATGTTTGACTGTCCTGCCTCGGACTACCGCTAGAAAAATCTTTACCATTCAAGTTCTTTGGAAGTGTGCTTAACTTTAAGAAATCCGCACACGCATCAAAAATGCAAATATGATTCTGTATTTTAAAGGAATCTGACTTTAACAAAAGAAACAAAGAATCTAAATTTAGGTTGCGCCAGTTCTGAAAAGTCGCATCTGCACATAGCAATCTGCGTTTTCTTTCTGAAGTCAGCAAGCCATGTCCCGCCCAAAAAATACAAAGTAAATCCCCTTTCTTTTGAGACAAATTATTCTCAATTATTTCAGATAAATTATGTTCTGTTGCTTCCTCTACTTTTAAATCTAATTGCTCAACTAAGTGATTATTTTCTTCTAGCGGTGACAAGCAAAGCCGGATATTCTTTTCCGGTACACCTCGCTTACACAGCCAGTCGGCGAACTTCAAAGCGTCATTTGCAGGACCACCGCCTTTGACATTCCAAGAAGTTTCTTGGTATTTCTCGATACCTACAACCAAGCCATAAGTCCGCTCGGGTTTAGCAATTATTTCTGTCATGGTAGTCTGGGAACGATCGCTTTCCATGTTGCAGGATTTTCCCAGTAAGCGCTGTGCGATCGCGGAAATGGTTGTTTGCTATCTACCAAAACATCCTGCACTTTATTCGGGAAAATATTAGCACCAATGTAACTGAGAAAATCCCGTAAATCGTATATATTCAACCAAGCTGGGAAATTCTCTGGTAGCGGTTCACCAAATTCCAAGCTGTGCAGCGCATTAATCTCATATAAAAATGGTGCTTGAGAACCAACTGTCACTAATAACGCCACCTTCTCCAAACATTCTTTGACGAGCAAATCAACGCAAGCAATGCCTCCCAAGCTATGAGCTAGTAAGACTACAGGTGGTTCAGCTTGCTCAATAATTTCTCGGATAAATTGGCGAATTTTTTCTCCTCGACTCTGATAAAGCAAGATATCGCAAGGAAAGGGTGAAATTGCATCTGTAATGCTGCCGCGCTTGCGCTTTATCGCAAATGTTGTTGGATGCGCTCGCAAAGAAAGAGCGTTCCACACCCAACCTTCCAATCCCAACTCCGCTTCTCCCAAAGCACAACTGAGCGTTTCTACCACTTTATCCCGCAAATCAGCATTGGTGAGAATTGACGGATACTTCTCCTGTTGTTCGCAGTAAAACATTGCCTGAGCTACAATCGCTCTTGCTATAGCATCACAATACTCACTTAAGGAGTCCGATGATTTTTGCAAAGCTTCATGATAGGCTTCACTGCGAATAACTGCTTGTAGTGCTTCATCAAAAACCAAAGCAATTCCCGCCTCAACCAAAAGCGCTTGCAGTTCCGGTGAAGGCTCAAATCTTTGCAACAGAGAGTCTAATTCATCACTCGGTTGTTCTGCAAAAATACTAGCAGTACCTTCCTCACTCGGTTTCAGTGACAATAACTGTAATTCATTGAGGGGGTCACGGTATAGCTGTTCCCACAGCAAAATCTCCTTATCTTCTTCCTCCTCTTCCGACAGCGCTAGTGTCGCATCATACAAAGGTATAGATGCCCCTTGAGCATTTAACTTGGTTCCCAACATTTCGCCCCACAAACAAGGGACGACTTTGATATCGGGACGTTGGATAGCAAGCTTTTTTTGAATTAGCGCAAAATTTTCCTCGTATTGAGTTGGTCGTACCCCTGTGCCATGTACAAATACAAGAGTTGTCATTGTTTTACAGATACTCAAAGGGATTCTATACCACTTTACGGGTGCTTATAAAAAAAGTAAAGATTCTGCTTCCGTTATAGCACCAGACAGAGGCAGATGAGGACAAAAATTCGATAAAAGCTCTGCAAGCGTTTGATGGCGACTTGCCCTCACCGCTTTGGTGACTGCTATACCAATTATCAAATATTAGCTCGCAATCGCAATATTTTCAACAAAGTGTTGAATTGATCGGGTAAAGGCGCGATCGCCTCTATTAATTCTCCTGTTACGGGATGCTGCAAAGTCAGCCGCCATGCGTGGAGGGCTTGTCCGGTTAAATTGACGCCGATGGAACGGTTGGAACTGTACATCGGGTCGCCGACAATGGGATGTTTTATTTCCGCTGTATGGACGCGAATTTGATGGGTGCGGCCTGTTTCTAATTGATAGTGCATTAAGCAATAGTTGCCAATTCTTTCTTTGATTGTCCAGTGAGTAACTGCGGGGCGACCGCCTTTTTCTACTGGTACTACCGCCATTTTTTTGCGGTCTGTGGGATGCCGGCCGATGGGTAGGTCTATTGTGCCTGTTTCGGTGTTGGGAGCCCCGTAAACTATGCCTAAATACTCGCGGCGGGCCGTTTTGGTTTTGAGTTGGGCTTGCAGGTGTTGGTGCGCGATGTCGGTTTTGGCGATCGCGATCGCACCTGTTGTATCTTTGTCTAATCTGTGTACGATTCCCGGCCGCTGAACTCCGCCTATTTCTGCTAGGGGACAGTGGGCTAAGAGGGCGTTGACTAAGGTACCGTCTTGGTGTCCGGCTGCTGGGTGGACGACTAATCCGGCTGGTTTGTTGATGATAATTAGGCTGTCGTCTTCGTAGAGGATGTCGAGGGGAATTGCTTCGGGCTGCAACTTTGTGGGCTGGGCTTCAGGTAATGTGAGGTGGATGCGATCGCCCGTTTTTACTGATATTTTTTTCGAGGTGCAGGTTTCGTCGTTGACTTTGACGTTACCTTGTGATATGAGGCTTTGGATTCGCGATCGGGATAAGTCCGGTATCTGGTTTGACAGCCAAATATCTAATCGCTGATTGACATTACTGCGATCGAATTCCTCTGTATTTTCTACTGTGTAAATCTGTGCCGCAGTGTCTGTTTCTATCATTTACTTTCTTTGGTAATCGGTAATCGCTAATTTAAAATCGATCGATTTGTATGCACTACATATCCTGTAGGGGCGGGTTTCACCCATAATAATTGCCTAAAACCTATAATCTCGTAAACCCGCCCAGGGCAAACGCATCATGTCAACAAGCGGGAATTTTACCGTGATTGTTGCGACTATTATCGATAGCTGTAGTTTATTGAAAAGAGATTTGACTGCCGATAGCGGTGGCTATTCCTCAAAACACTACTACTATTCTCCCGGCAATTTAGATGCGTTTGCCCTGTAAACCCGCCCCCACGAACTGGTTTCACCGACAATTATCGCAGTGGCCGCACTGCATAGATTTCGCCTCATTTGCAAACCCAAAAGCTTGCAGCAAAAATTGCCACCTGCACTGCCGATGTTTCAAATATTTTACCATTTCCTCAGCGGCGGTAAAATTTGATTTTTCCGCTTTTTGCTGTGCGGATTTGTCGATCGCATAATTAAAAGGATCTTGCCATGTTAATTGTCCGCTGCTGTGCAAGATTGAAAGGGCGATATCGCTTTCAGGAAATTCGCGGGAAACTGCTTCTATATCGCCTTTAACAGGCAGTTTTTTGGCTAATTGCTGAGCTTCTCGGTATTGCGATCGCAATTTATCTTGAAAAAATTCCTTTCTTTGTTTATCTTCGGGATAAAGCAAACCCGTCGGTTCGCTAATCAATGTCAGGGCGATCGCCGATTTGCCGTCGCGTCCGCCTCTACCAATTTCCTGAATGTATTCCGATAATAGCAAAGGTGCTTGATAATGAACAACCCACCGGACATCTGGCTTATTAATTCCCATCCCAAATGCTGAGGTACAAGTCACAAATTTAAGCTCATTGTTCAGCCAAGCTGTTTCTATTTTTCGTCGTGATTCTGGACTCAAACCTGCATGATATGCTGCTGTTTCATAACCTGCTGCTTCCAACAACTCCGCCAAGCTTTCGCTATCTTTTCTAGTGCGGACATAGACTAAACCTGCTTGTTTTGGTCGAGATTTAATAAAAGTCAATAACTGCTGTTTGCGTCCTCTCGGCGTCCAGACTGTTTGCACTTGCAGGTGCAGGTTAGAACGATAGGGATTTAGCAAAAATGCTTCGGGTTTTTGCAGTTGCAAGACATTTTTGATTGTCTGCTGTGCTTCCGGGTTGGCGGTAGCCGTGAAAGCTGCGATCGCAATTTTACTATTTGCTGGTTTAGCTTTCAACAAAGCCGATCGCACTGTTCCCAAACGGCGGTAAGCTGGTCGAAAAGTATCACCCCACTGTACTAAGCAGTGAGCTTCATCTAATATTAAACCGTTGATTTGGATGTGTGGCTGACTGATAATTTCCCAAACAGGTTTGCTGAGTAATGTTTCGGGAGACAGGTACAGCAATCTTAATTTGTTTTGTTGCAGCGACTGCATAGTTTGTCGGCGCTGCGCTTTTGGCAATTGACTGTGGAGGAGGGAAGCGGGCAGATTGCGATCGCGCAATTCTTGCACTTGATTCTCCATCAGTGCGACTAACGGCGAAACTACCAACGTTAAGCCTGTTTGTAACAAAGCTGGCAGTTGAAAGCAGATTGATTTGCCGCCACCTGTCGGCATAATTATTATTGTATCTTTTCCGGCCAATAAACTACCGACGATTTCTCCTTGGGGCGGTCGAAAGTCGTCGTATCCCCAGATTTTTTGGAAGGTAGCGCGGGCTTGATTTAATGATGTGGGTTCTTGTTGGTATTTCATTGGATTTATCCAAATCAGAAGTGTGAATTATACCTAAAAAAAAATACGCATTAATTACAATTACAGTCGCACTTGCAACCTCAGAAACCGGGTTTCTTCGTAGATTTGTCGTTACTAATGGCAAAGATTTCGTAGAAACCCGGTTTCTCGCCCATGCGCGTCAGCCCTTAAACTGTCCGAAGTGTGATAATTTAATAACAGTTAATAATTTTACTTTAATTTGAATTATGAACGCAAGCACGTTAAGCGAAGTTTTCAGCTATCGGCAAAAGACTTGTGATCTTTTCGACACAGCAGGGGCGGTAGAAGCGGTGCATGAAGATGGTTTTGCGCTGATTCCTGGTGTACTCAGTCCGTCGGAAGTGGCGCAAACAAAGGAAGCACTCGATCGCCTGCAACCCTTCGGACTAGATGGTAGCAGTTGGAGTGAATTGAACCAGCATTTTAAGTGTGTTTTTAATCGCGATCGCCTGTGGCTCTCCTATGCCGATCGACCGGGTATAATTGAATTAGCCGAAGCATTAATGGGCAGCGATTGCCATATTATCGGCATGACTGCGTGGAAAAGCGGGCCCGGTTATGATGGTTGGCGCGTCCACGTCGATCAGGTGTTTGTACCCGTGCCCGAAAGCGTGTTGGCCGGACGCACTTTTCAACTACCAGTATGGATTTGTACAGCCCATTTCTATCTCAGCGACATCGCAGAAGACCTCTGTCCTACCTACATTATTCCTGGTAGTCACAAATCTGGTCGAAAACCAGATCGCGGGGAAGAAACTTGGAACGGACACTCCCCAGAACCAGTTGTGTGCAAAGCAGGAGATGTGTTATTTTTCCGCAGTGAAATTTGGCACTCCGGCGGCAAAAATACGACAACAGATGGAACTCGCTACTTACTGCAAGTCCATTATTCCCACCGCAACATCGCGCAGAAATTTTCGCCTTGGCCCTGGCAGTTTAACCCCGAAATAATCGCTACCGCTACTGAACGCCAACTGCGGCTTTTAGGCAAACATCCTGAGTCCAATTACGGTTAAAATACATGGCTAATTTGGTGGAACCACCTGTATAGCAAGCCTTAGAAGAAATATGAACACCATCTATTCTCTTCTATTCCTTTCTCTTTTCTTCTCTTTCTCTGTGTCCTCTGTGCGCTCTGCGGTTCATAAAAAAAAATATCTGTCACACATCCATTAATATTATAATGTCAAAGTTATGTGAGACTTGGAGTTTTGGATTTGAGATTATCATCCATTCTAGAGGCTGGCAAATCTCCGAATCTCTTGAGCAATCCCAATCCAAAATCCAAAATCCAAAATCTAAAATCGGCTAAGATTGACCGTCACGGCGGCCGAGCTCGTACACGCCACCACCAATACAGGCGATCGTACCCATAGATACCGCCCAACCAGTACCCAGAGACAATTCGACGCCCCAATTGCACAATCCGCCCACAATCAAAAAGGGCACAATGCTCAACAGCGAAGCGTAAAACGCATTTTGGGCTTCTCGGGCTTGGCGGGTTCTTTCAAACTCGGCTTCCGAGGTGTAGAGGGATCTCTCAGCAAAATTCATCCAGCGGTTGAGTTGCAGGATTACCCATTCTGTCAGGGGCGACAGGCCCCAGTATAGCGCTAAAGACCACAAGGACGCACCGGCGATCGCAGTTGCGTCTATGGCAAAACTAAAGGGAAAAATTTCAGTAAGCATTGCTTGATGTGTTATGAATTTGAAATTTTGAATGACATCCAAAATCCCGGAACTAACTATAGTGTCAAGCAAAAGCTCGATCGAATTCAACCGCAGCACGAATTCCTCGGCCAATTTTTTTTTATCACCCCTGGCTATTTACCCGGAAGCCTTGACACCGGTTTTGGATGCAGTAAGATACACGTTGTTATTAAACTGATTCGCGATCGCGGGTAGAGCTCAAAGCCAATCTTGCAGCGAATTGGCATAATTTACATCTTGCACCTCAGAAACGGGCTTTCCGGCCCGTTCCACAAAGAATGATTTTTTTGTGGGGAGTAGGGGTTGGGCAAGAAAGCCCGCCCCTGAAAGCTTTATTGACAAGGGTGCAAGATGTGAGCCTAACAGACAACGCACACTCGCACACACATTTAACTTTGAGCCGTGAAAAAAATCCTGCAAGACTCTAGAGGCCCGCTGACGGCAAAACGCTTTTTTCGTCTCAGACAGATGCTGCTGCTGGCACTTTCGATCGGCATTGTGTTGATTAGCCCTTATTTGCAGCAGCAGGTGGTCAAAGCTCAGTCAGGCTTACCAAGCAGAGTAGCGACGGGTAATTTGTGGCAAGAAGCTTCTTTTCCAGTCGAAAACTTTGAAACATACACTTCCCCCTTCGGCCCCCGTGGCGGGGATTTTCATTACGGTTTGGACTTGGCCGCCCCGGAAGGCAGCTATATCCGCAATTGGTGGGGCGGGCAAGTTGTGGAAGTTTGGGAAGATGGCCGATGCGGCACTGGTATGGTGGTGCGATCGGGAAATTGGGAACACATCTACTGTCATCTCAGAGGCCGAGTGCTAACGGCTAACGGCGGGCGTTATTATACCGATCGCGAAGGTACTTTGCAAATTTGGCAAGGTCAAACAGTGCCTGCGGGTGCGAGAATTGCCAGAGTTGGGATGACCGGCCGCACGAGTGGGCCTCACTTGCACTGGGGATTGAAGTACGGCGGCCGCTGGGTAGACCCGGCTTTGGTACTCCGGGAAATGTACGCGCAACAATCTTAATTTGTCAGTTGTCAGTTGACAGTTGACAGTTGTCAGTTGACAGTTCTTACCAATAATAAATTGTCCGGTTAAACGTCATTGCGACCGTACAGAAGCAATCGCAGAAACATTGCGATTGCTTCGTTTAACTCCCTGCGGACATATCGTAAGTGATTAGGCGGACATGATATAACTAATGACCACTGACCACTGCCAACTGCCAACTGCCAACTGCCAACTGCCAACTGCCAACTGCCAACTGCCAACTGCCAACTGCCAACTGCCA
>NZ_JAUBPT010000072.1:0-39840 GCF_036700905.1 Microcoleus sp. S13_C3
GTAGCTTTATTCCTGAACCTTGGCCAAGCCGTTCTCACTTTTCTACGGCTTAAATTTTAAAAACCTACCCCTGAAAGCCGTGGTTGCCCCCATGAGGTCAGGGTAGGCACGGGGAGTAGGGGTAGCACTACCCCCTACATCTTTTTACGACTCATTTAGGATTGCTATAGCAGTTGTTCGTAGGTATTAAGTTGGGGGTTTGGAGTGGATTTTAGCGATCGTACCAAACTGAGAAGATCCGCAAGCAGTTCGTCAGGGGTGCTATCGATTTCTTGGATGAGGAGTTCTTTGATGGTCATCGCGGCATCTCACGAGGATTGATACTTTGATTGTAACGGCGATCGCTATTAGTTTTGATGGGCGATCGATCTTGGTACAATCATCGCAGTGTTTGGTATTTGAGGTGAGGGGATCTCGCGCTCCCTTGGACAAGCCTTGCAAGAGGGCGATCGCACGCTATGCGATCTGCCCGCTCAATGGCAATGATTTTGAGATATACTTGTACCTAAATATAGGAGGTAAACTTTACACTTTGAGTTTAGATCCGAGTAGTTTAGATGAAATTCGAGAAGATATCGCTAAAATTGCCAGTCGCTATGGGGTCTTTCAATGTGTTGAATGCAGTCAGGCTATCAAAGAGTTCTTGACCATCAGAAACCTAAATGGTAAGCAAATTAAACTGGATTTAGAAAGGCAAGACCTACCTTGGTCAGTGATTTATGATTTACGACGACAGCAGCAAATTGCTACTAATGGCTACCATCAAGGGATATCAATTACAATCGACGAACAGGAAATTGTTTTTGATAATATAGATTGTAGTGGCGTGACTCGGCAGGAATGGCTACAAAATTTAACATCACCTACTCTGGAACTGGGTATGGGAAGTTTTAAGATTATAGAAGAGGAATTTTGAGCAGCAAAACTTACAGTTATTTTAAAAATATTGAGGTGAAAAATGCACGATTTATATACGCTTATTGAGAAAATTAAGAAAGCTCCTTCAATGTACTTGGGACGACATTCAATTATTTGTCTTCAGGCTTTTTTATCTGGTTACAGCGTTGCTAAATATGAGTTAGGAGAACAGCCAACGAAACAAGATAGCGATTTTATGCAGTTTCCTGAGTGGATACGAAAAAGATTCAACGTGCAGACTAGCCAATCTTGGGCTAATGTCATTCTGTTTTATTCGGAGGATGAAAGCAAAGCACTCGATCGGTTTTTTGAGCTGTTAGATGAGTTTATCGCTCGTCATTCTTCGGGTGATGCTTTAGGCGAAGGGGGATTGGATATAGAGGAAAAAGTGCAAGTTTTCAGGAGTTGATAGAAAGGACGATCACTCTTGGTAGAATCATCGCAGTGTTGGGTATTTGGTGTGAAGGGCGATCGATCTTTCATTTTAGGCGATCGCTCATCAGAAACCAGAAAGGGCGATCGCTATCTCTGCAAGCATTTCACTGTTTAGTATTTGCTTTGGTCAACAGTTTTGAGGTAAACTAGAATTGCTCAAAGTTTCTGGAGTCTGGCATGGAAACAATGAAACTGATATCGCATATTGGAACCGATGGCATATTGCTTCTCCAAATGCCCACTGAGTTTAAAGATACTTCTGTTGAAGTGGTAGTAGTTGTACAGAGTCTACCATCAGACGAAATTAAGCCGAAGTATAACGCTTGGGGAAAACTGACTACTAAAAAATCAATTCAAGCAGCAATTGCGAGAATGGTACAACTGCGGCAAGAAATTGCCTTGGATCAAAGCTCAATCCGTTCCCTGATTGAAGAAGGGCGAAGGTTTTAATGCAGTTTGTATTGGATTGTTCTGTAGCCATTAGTTGGTGCTTAGTCGATGAAGATAACGATTATGCCAATGCTATACTCGCGATGAGGCCAGATTGCGAAGCATTTGTACCAGGCATTTAGTCGCTAGAAGTTGCTAATACTCTCCTAGTTGCCGAGCGACGCAACCGCATGACAACCGAGCAATCTGAGATAGCTATTACTTTGTTACAATCACTTTTAATTCAAGTTGATGAAGCTACGGATAGCAGCGCACTATCGTCAACTATAGTATTAGGAAGACAAGAAGGTTTAGCTGCTTATGATGCAGCTTATTTAGAGCTAGCACTACGATTGGAATTGCCGATCGCAACACTTGATAATCGCTTGGCGGAAGCGGCAACTCGCTGCGGTGTGGGTTGGTAGTTGTTGGTGGAAAAATGCCATAAACGGGGCGATGATTATGAGGATCTCGCTCATCAGAAACAAGAAAGGGCGATCGCTCTTGATGCGTGCTGGGGCGATCGCACTTCCACGTTGATCTAAACTGGAAGCTTGGTCTTGAGGTGTACAAGGTCTTCAAGCTGTTCACGAAAGACTCTAACTCGCTCAAACAAGGTTTTTCCAGTGTCTACTAAAGCTTTGGGAGGGGCACTGACTTCTAGATTGGCGATACGCCCCTTAATTGCCATCCGAGCATAGAAAAAACGCCATCTTTGCCTGTTAATCTGCACCACAAACCAGAGCAAATCGTTGAGGCTCATCTTGTACTTGGGCAACAAAACCCGAACTGAACTGCCACCGTTGCCCCTTGCCATAAATGACCAGGGCTGTAACGCTGCTTTGCCAAAAGCAGTAATCGTGATGCCGCCTTGCTCAAACACCTCCTCTGGAACAGGATCAATCAAGCTGATAATGCTGTTGGTCGAGTCACCACTACTTATATAGGGAATCGCGCCTTCAATGTAATTTTTTTCACCTATCGAGCGTCCATTCTTAATGTCGAAGTATTTGGAAAGTGTTCCATGAGTTCCATAAGGTAATTCATTACCGTCATCCTCTTCATCTGCAACCCCAAAATCTTCAAGAACAACATCAGCCAAGTCTGGCATCAAAGTCACCGCTTCAAAGATGCCGCGCATAGCTTCACTTCGTAAGCGTTCAAATTCGCGTTCTGAGAGTTTAGGTTGAGGTAGCCATTGTTGTGGACTCCACTCGATATTGCTCATGGGAGAATGTCACATCCTTCTACGACTGTGACTAATTCAGAAATCACCGTTTGACCTTTCATAAAAACATGAAATTGGTTGACAATCTCATCAATCTGATTGCCTGCTCGTTCCACACGCTTACCCTTAAGCTTTTCATATCCATCATTCCAAATTCGCGCCATGAATATTTTGTCAGTTGAGGCAAGAGGTACATGAGCTTCAGCAACCATGATCGAGGTTGGTGCAGCAGTCGGGTAAAATAAGTCTTCAGGAAGGCTAATCATGGCGAGGAGTTTATGTTTGAGCAGAAAACGTTGTCGCCATGCGTTGTGATCCATATCGGCGAAAATTCCAGCATATACAACTACAGTCAATAATCCACCTGGTTCTAGTGCATCCATTGCTCGGTCAACAAATAGATACTCCGGCTCCTCGTCTTGGGAAAACGGCGGGTTTAGAAACGCTCTAGTGCATCTACGATTTACAATCGAGAATATATTTTCGTCAAAGCAGCTTTCGTTATAAATATGACTTTTACCATCTCCTCGAAAGAACATATTGAGCATCGAAAGCGCCCAAACAGTCGGATTAGTATCAAAACCAATAATTGAATCTTTGACCTTCTCAATTTCAGCAGCACTACGAGCTTGTTGCATCATGGCATCAAATGCAGCAACGAGAAAACCGCCTGTACCCGCAGCAATATCAATAATCCGATCTCGTACACTAACTCCAACTAATTCGGCACACATCCGCGTAATATGTCGTGGTGTGAAAACAATTCCCAGGGCATTGTTATCATAGCCATAACGCAAAAATGCTTCATAGAACATTCCCAAAAAATCAGCATCCGTTTGTATGACTGAGCGAACATTGAGGCGTTTTAGTGTATTGACAACTCGACCAATATAAGGAGAAAGGCGATTAAAATCTGCCCCTGATAAACGAAGAGCATCTTTGAGTCGTTGTTTATTTTGATCTGGTAATTTGTGTGCGCCCTTAATAGCACTTTCAGCTAGTGTATTAACTGAGGATAACGCATTAGTAGGAGTTGTATCAATTTGTCCCTGGTACATAGCCAAAACTAAAGCACCAATCACTTTAGGACGAAGTGGAGCTTCTATTTTCGCAGTGCGTAGAATACGACTTGTTTCAATTGCGGCATCAACAAACTCAGCTTGTGATGGTACACTAACTTTTGTTGAGCCATTATCGGTTTTCAGCGCAATTTCAATTTCTGTTTTGGTTGGAAAAGTAGTTAGGGCGAAGCCATGTGAAGTGAGAGAAATCCATCCCTGATGAGTCAAAAAAGAAACACTGATCTCAAACCCTTTATCTTCTTCTCCCGCAGCACCAACCGCTACTTTGATACTGTATTTACCTGTTGCATTGATTTTTTCAGCGTAATCCTCTGCTTCCTTTTGTGCTTGTTTTAGTTTACCTGCTTCGTTTTTTGCCTCGACAATAATCGTGGGATCACTTACCAAACAGAAAAGAAAGTCCGGGCGTTCGCCTTGAAGACCAATATTATGGAAATAAGCCTCAATTTCTTGCTCCTCTAAAACATCTCCTCCGCTACTAACGTGACGCAGATCCCAACCACGACGTTCAGCTTCACGCCGAACATAATAACGACAACGATTTTCCGATCTTCGATTTTGTTTTGGAGCCATGCACTGTTAACAAGCTAACTATTAATGAGAACGCAACTGCGCTCTCACACACTGTTACAAGGTATAAAACTGCAAGCGTTACATATCTCAATTTACGCTTTAATACTTCTCCTATTTTCCTTGGGAATCAAAGCTTTGTCTAGCCAAAAATGCTGGATTTTGTTGGCAATTTTGTTGGCTCCTCCAACTCGCCTTATGTAAAAAATGTTTGTAAATGCCAGAAAATGTTGGAAAATGTTATGTATAATACGGAAAATCACAACATCCACCATACTGCATGAATCTTAAGGAAGTGTTAAAAATGGCTGACGAGATGGTGTTTGCCAAAACCGGTCAGCACCTCGATAACTTACAAGAGGCAATTCTGCGAGGTACCATGCAAGGTGAAAAATACACCAAAATTGCCGAGGATATTCACTGTAACGAAAGTTATGTGAGGGATGTTGGCTCAAAGTTATGGCCGATACTTTCAGAAGAGTTGGGAGAAGATGTTAATAAAAAGAATTTCCGATCGGCAATAGAGAGATTGCAATTCTCCTTATTCTCATCAAATGTTGCACAAGACTCTGTGCAAATTAGGAATATTAGTTTTTGTGGAGAAGGTAGACAGCCGCCAGATATATCAAACTCACATAATGACGAAAAATCTAACTCAAAACAACCTCAAACTCTACATCAAGATTTAAGCGAGATGCCGGAGTTGGGTAATTTCTTCGATCGCACCCCCCAACTCCAAACCCTCACAACCTGGATTCTACAACAAAACTGCCGCCTCATCACCATCACCGGTATCAGCGGCATCGGCAAAACATCCCTAGCAGTACAACTCGTACAACAAATCAAACACGAGTTTGAGTACGCAGTTTGGTACACACTAGACGAATTCCCCACCATAGATAAATTTCAATCTAACCTAATACAGCTTTTTTCCCAGTCAGAAAACCCAGATTCATCCCCAATAAACCAAAAACCCTTACCGCTGATTAAATATTTACAAAACCATCGCTGTTTAATAGTCTTAGATGACATTCACAACCTTTTCTGTAGTGGCGAATTCGCAGGAAAGTATAAACCAGAATACGAAGAATATCGCTCCCTATTCAAACAAATAGAAAAATTATCCCATCAAAGTTGCTTCCTGCTAATCGGTTGGGAACCACCGAAAGAAGTTCCTCAACTCACAAGCGAAAATACTCCCATTCGTACCTTACAACTCACTGGTTTAAACACTGCGACCGCACAGGAAATCCTCAGAGATAAAGGATTAGCTGAAAGCGATAACTGCGAAGCACTCATTAACCGCTACCAAGGCAATCCCTTATGGTTAAAAAGCGTGGCGACTTTGATTCAAGAGTTGGGAATCGGCGCGACTGAGGTATTAATAGATGATACCATATTGTTACCCGAAGATTTGAAAGATGTTTTACAGCAGCAGTACGATCGCACTTCCGAACTAGAAAAACAAGTCATGTCATTGTTGGCGACAGAAAACCAGCCAGTCAACTTCGCCAAATTGCTACAAAATGCACAAATATCATCATCCGATTTGCTAAACGCATTGCAATCTCTATCGCGGCGCTGCTTGCTCGAAAAAGAAGCAAGTCTTTACACTTTGCCACCTGTACTGAAGCAATATATCAAAACTCGACGATCGCACTTAACAAACATCGACAATGAATAAACGTTTCAAACAACACCGCTTGTCAACTCTTGTTTCCTCAAATTCGGCAACAATGCCAAAACATCCAAATACCACCACCAACGCTGAGGTGTAATCTCCTCAAATTTGCGCTTCTGGGCTAAATCCACAAATCTCGACAACTCCTCATAAAACTCCCTTGCTTGTTCAACTAACCGTCGATCTGCATTTGCTAATAAACCTTTCTCTTCCTCACTCAGTTGAGATTCAACTTTTGCCAACTCATCTCTAAGTTGCAACATTTCTAAATGTTCAGCCCCACTCACATCAGGAAATTCAACCATTACACAATAGTTTTTTACCAAAACATTCATAACAAATCCTTAACTAAACCTACATAAATAAACATTGAATTAGCCAGGTAGCTTTCCGGTTCCTTTGGAGGAAAAGCCGTTTCTAAAACTCCATCCAAGCCCATCATTACCAGCCATATTGTGTTATTTACACTGCTGGTAACTGTCGGATAAAACGTTTCTCCGTAGACATACACATAAACTTTAGCATCAGCATCCCTGACAATTAAACTGATAACTCCATTATATCCTTCAAGGGTCGCATCCGGCCCTAAATGACCTAAATTAATCCTTTTGAGTAAATGAGACATTCCTTTTCCAGGTTTCCAGAAAATTCCGTCTCTCACCCGCTCAATTGCCTGCACAATCTCTAATTGCCTACCTTCATCAAAAATCAACTTTAACCTTATCTGAGAAAAACTGAACTGCAAACAAATATATCATAACCTATTGGGCATTATGGCAAAATTGCTACAAAACGGACAAATATCATCATCAGATTTGCTAAACGCCTTGCAATCTCTATCGCGGCGCTGTGCGAGCGAAAAACAGGAAAGTCTTTACACTTTGCCACCTGTACTGAAGCAATATATCAAAGGGTTGTAACGGAGATGTCGCACCAATATCAATAAGGGGCTTTTTCGTGGGTGGGGGCGGGTTTACGAGATTGTTCGTTTTAGGCAATTATTGTTGGTGAACCCGCCCCTACAAATTTTTGACAGAGGGTAAGATTTCAGTTATACCCAATCCGGCTTAAACACCTCCTTTATTTCTTAGTCTGCAGAGGCAGACTTTGTTTGACAAGAAGCGGTTTCAACCGCCCCATCATAAAGAGTGGTGACTGTGCTATCATAGAATACAAAACTTATTGAGTCGAGTTATATGACCACAATAACTACAGTCACAACAGCCTCAAAACTCGCTGATTACTACCTCTGGTTCGCGAATGATGTAGGCTCCTATCTCAGCAACCACAAGCTACAAAAACTATTGTACTACGCCCAAGCATGGTATTTAGCCTTTGAGGATACACCGCTTTTTGATGAAGATTTTGAAGCTTGGGTGCACGGGCCGACTATCCCGGCTCTATTTTACGAATACAAAGAACAATTTGACTGGAAGCCAATTCTGAAAGAAGTCGAAAAACCAGAGTTTCCCCAAGAAGTACAAGAGTTTTTAGACGAGTTATCCGACGAGTATTTCTTTTGCGATGCCTATGAGTTAGAATTGATGGTGCGACGCGAAGACCCTTGGATTAAGGCTAGAGGTGATTTGCCAAAAGATGAACCTTCTCATGCTATTATTACCAAGGAATCAATGAGAGAATTTTACAAAACCCGTGTCATCGAAGAAAATTAAAAAAGCAGATATACGCCGCCAGCCATCTTTATCTAGCATCAATCGTCTCGATGTAAAAATACCTGAAGGAATTAGTTTTTCCTTCAGGTATTACCAGGATGATAAAGATAAGTTTTCAATTAGCGGTAGAGATGCTAACTATCTAGCATCTCTATTGAGAAGGCTGCGCGATTTGTCACAATTGAACGCTCAAGAAGTTATCAATAATCAGAGTAAAAGTCTGCGCTGTCATAGCATAGTTTGGAAAAATACTACTGAGCCAAATGGCTTTGGGATTCCCAATGAAGATATCCTAATCAATATCCCCTACCAGTTTCAAATATCTGCTAATGAATACGGCAGAGTGCATGGCTTTTTTAGTGAAAATGTTTTTTATATTGTCTGGCTAGACCCAGACCACAATCTTTACAGTTGAAATTATAGCCGAAGGAAGAAGGAAGAAGGAAGAAGGAAGAAGGAAGAAGGAAGAAGGAAGAAGGAAGAAGGAAGAAGGAGAATGCAATCCAAACAAAATATCTCGTGCTTAAGATTTGAGACTTCTTGAAGAAGTTGGGAATCTCAAACAGTCTGGGACTCACTCCGACTAAAGAAACCGGGTTTTTTACTCCGTTGCTGCGATTAAAGAAACCGGGGTTTTTTACGCTCATCTGTGGCTGCGACGAAATATTCTTGCAAAAAACCCGGTTTCTGGATACCCGTGCTAAGTCCTAATTTTAAGAAAGTTTTGCATAGAGAGCTGAAATAAAATTAACGCTTAAAAAGCCTACTCCTAGTACGAGAATGATAAAGATGGCGATACTGAAAATAGACTTTAGCCGATCGCCAATTCCGGGTTTTTCTGAATTCATTGGTCAATTTTTACAGTAAATTTGAGAGGGGGAATTGAGAAAGAGTAGATTATACCAATGGGCGAACAAAAAGGCAACTCCCGACAAGCTCCAAACGACGATCGCCCTGAGTAGGTCGCATTTTTTTAACTTTTAATCTAAAATCTCAAATCTAAAATAGTCTTAGGCATTTTTCGGTGAGCCTGGGCAGCCCGAAGTCGATCGCCCGAACCCGATGACCCTAACTCCTGTAAAATAGAGAGCGCGTGGGGGCGAACCTTTTAACAGCCGGAATTAGGCGCGATCGCCACAGGCTCCCAAATACATAATAATATGGCAGTCATCCTTAACTTACTGACAAAGGTAAAAATAGAAGAGTGCCAAGAAATAATCTAAAACATATAACTGAAAAAAGGATAGAAATCGATGCTCCACCCAGTCTCGCAACCTTACCCACAACGAGCAAATACTATGACCCAAAGAGCCGTGCGGAAGCCAAAACCCTCTGTTGCAAACCACTTGAGACCAAGTTTTCCTCAAAGGCACTGGCTGGAGATGGCAGAGTACGCCTCTCTGGCGGCCTCTGGTGTGGGTTCCCTGGCGGTGGCAGTGTCGGGCCAAGCTTTTTACGGGGTTGCTCCCCTAACCTTGGCTTTGTCGCTGAATGTTGCTAACCGGTATCGGTTCGAGCAGCAAGTGCGGGTGCATCAAAATTCGGAAATGGCCCAAGTCCAAAAGTCTGTCAATAAAGTCGAAAAAACGGCGGTGACGGTAATTGTTAAATTACGCAGGCAGTTGTCTGCAGATATTGCAGCGCTGCGCCAGCAAATGGCTGCACTGCCTAGGCATGAGGCTTTTGAGGAGTCGATCGATATCCAGCGGCAGTTACTGAGTTTAGGAGAGTCAGTAGCTTCTTTGCAAGAAATCGTGGCGTCTGCTGTGCTCGATGTCCGCCAGCAGGTGAGCGAACAACTGCAAGATTTATCGGTTGGCCAACGGGCGAATCTCCAAGCTGTGGAACAGGCTATAGAGCAACTGCAAAGTGCGACGCAAGGCTTGACAGAAACTTCTATCAGCCGAGATGACTGGGAAGTAGTAAATACTAGATTTTTGGAAATCCAAAAAGTCATGGCTAATTTGCAAAGCCAACTGCAAGCTCCCGCACACCAATCGACTGCGGATTTGTCGATTGTCCAAGCTCAAATCCACCGTTTGGAACACGAGCAGCAAGAAGTTGTCAAACCTCATCTCAAGCGCTTAATCTCAGTTGTCAAGGAGTTGCAGCACACACCAGAGAACCGTCAGTAGTCAGTAGTCAGTAGTCATTAGTCATTAGTCATTAGTCATTAGTCAGCAGTCATCAGTCAACAGTCAGCAGTCAGCAGTCAACATTCAACAGTCAACAGTCAACAGTCAACAGTCAACAGTCAACAGTCATCAGTCATCAGTCAGAAGGAATACTTTTTCCCTCGGACACGCTCGACATTCTCCGACTCTCCGACTATCGCCCGATCGAGTCCTACTTTTTCGACAACTGTGTTAAAAGATTAAAAGCTAATCTGTCTAGTTCAACTGTTTTCAACCTGTTACAAGAAAATTAAATGACTGCAACCGTAACTATTGCTGATAACCCGTTACTAATCGGTCAAGGATTGCCCCCATTTGACGCGATCGAATCACAACACGTAGTCCCCGCTGTTACCCAACTGCTGACCGAACTAGAAGCCTCGCTAGCTGACTTAGAAGCCTCTGTAGAACCGACTTGGAGCGGCTTAGTAGAACCATTGCAGCGACTCGGAGAGCGTTTAAATTGGAGCTGGAGCATTGTCGGACATTTGATGGGGGTGAAAAATAGCCCGGAACTGCGATCGGCTCACGAAACAGTGCAGCCGGAAGTAGTAAAATTTTGGAGCAAGCTCAGTCAAAGCAAACCGCTTTATGAAGCTTTTAAAGCGCTGCGGGCTAGCGAAAATTGGAACAGCTTAGAGTCAGCTCAAAAGCGAATTGTTGAAGCCGCTCTCCGAGACGCCCAACTCTCCGGCGTCGGTTTAGAAGGCGAGCAAAAAGAGCGTTTTAATGCCATTCAATTAGAATTGGCCGAAATTACTACCCAATTTTCCAATCACGTCCTCGACGCTACCAAAGCATTCAGCATCACCCTCACAAACAAAGACGAAATTGACGGTTTGCCGCCGAGTTTGTTGAGTTTAGCAGCTCAAGCCGCTCGCAGCGCCGGCGAAGAAAATGCGGATGCCGAAAATGGCCCTTGGCGGATTACTTTAGACTTTCCGAGTTACGGCCCTTTCATGCAGCACGGCACCCGCCGCGACTTGCGCGAAAAGTTGTACAAAGCTTTTATCGGCAGAGCAAGTAGCGGAGAATTGAATAACTGGCCGTTGACCGATCGCATTTTAGCTTTGCGCCAGGAAAAAGCTGCTTTGCTGGGGTTTAGTAGTTATGCCGAATTGAGCTTGGCGAGCAAAATGGCTCCCGACGTTGCAGCAGTGGAAGCTTTGTTAGAAGAATTGCGTCAGGCTAGTTATGATGCTGCTATCAAAGATTTAGAAGATTTGAAAGCTTTTGCGACCGAAAAAGGCGCGGCGGAAGCGGGAGATTTGAAGCACTGGGATATTGGTTTTTGGTCGGAACGGCGCAGGGAAGAAAAGTTTGCTTTTAGTGCCGAAGAATTGCGGCCTTATTTTGCTTTGCCACAGGTATTAGAGGGGTTATTTGGATTAGTAAAGCGGCTGTTCGGCGTGACAGTAACTGCGGCGGACGGTCAAACTCCTGTGTGGCACAAAGATGTGCGCTATTTCCAAATAGATGATGAAGCAGGAAATGCGATCGCCAATTTCTATTTAGACCCCTACAGCCGCCCCGATGAAAAGCGCGGCGGTGCTTGGATGGGCGAGTGCGTGGTGCGCGCTAAATTTGTGGAAGCGGGAAAAACAACTACGCGGTTGCCGGTGGCTTATTTGGTGTGCAACCAAAGTCCTCCGGTTGACGGCAAACCGAGTTTAATGACTTTTTTGGAAGTCGAAACTTTGTTTCACGAATTCGGTCACGGTTTGCAGCATATGCTGACAACGGTAGACTATCCGGGGGCTTCGGGTATCAATAATGTTGAGTGGGATGCAGTGGAATTGCCCAGTCAATTTATGGAAAATTGGTGTTACGATCGCGCGACTTTGTTCGGGATGGCAAAGCATTACGAAACCGGGGAAACTTTGCCGGAACACTACTACCAAAAACTGCTAGCAGCGCGCCACTACATGAGCGGCAGCGTCATGCTCAGGCAAGTACATTTTAGCAGCGTTGATATCGAATTGCACCACCGCTATCGATCGGGCGGCAGCGAAACTGTAGCCGATGTCCGCAACCGCATCGCTAAAACTACGACTGTTTTGCCTCCTCTGGAAGAAGACGCATTTTTGTGCGCTTTCGGACACATTTTTGCGGGTGGCTATGCGGCGGGATATTACAGTTACAAATGGGCGGAAGTGCTAAGCGCTGATGCTTTTGCGGCGTTTGAAGAAGCGGGTTTGGAAGATGAAAGCGCGATCGCCTCTACAGGTAAGCGCTTCCGAGATACAGTATTAGGATTGGGCGGCAGTTTGCACCCGATGGAAGTGTTTAAAAATTTCCGGGGACGCGAACCGAGCACTAAAGCTTTGTTGAGACACAGCGGTTTAGTTGCAGCTTAATTAAGTGTGAAATAACTAGGGATTAATGCAGGTGAATTTATCTGCATTAATCCCTGTTTTTTGTTGAATAAGATTTACAAATATCCTGTATGTCTACGGTGCGGGGTGCATGAACTCTTACCGCTATAATTCATATCAAATCCAGTAGCATCGGAATTATATCTCTCTGTTCTCTTCCTCTGTGTTCTCTGTGCCCTCTGCGGTTTAATCATTCCATTCCAATTAAACCGGAATTCATATCATGCGTAAAACCACTTTTTGCCTAACTTGTGCTAACTTCAAAATGTTTGTATTAAAAGCTAAAAGGTGCAGAATTTTATACTAATTCCCCCCATTATTGCTAGCTATAATCCTGCTATCATCTGTAGGGAAACGGCAATGCCGTGTCCGGCGCGGGACTCGACAAAATTTCATAATAGTTATAAAATTGAGAATTATAGCAACACTTTTTTTATTGGTATTAATAGGACTAAAGTCCTCACTACAAACCAATTTTATTGTAGAAAATCATGCAATAAACATCTATAGTTTGGCACATCATTCCCAATATTTTTGTGGAAAATCGGGCAGAAAGTGCGTTAGCGAAGCCCGCCCCTACGGGGGCTACGCCAACGAAGAGGATCGCCAGCGGCTTTTAGTTTAAGTTGAAAGCCGATCAAACCAGCATTTGCGAATATTTGCTGTCATCGATCGCTGATTATACTTAACTTTCCCTCTCTGTGAAATTAAATTTATATTTCGCAACATTTACGGGCTGTTTTCTCGATACAGCTAATGCTTTTATTTGCAACTAAAAATCGACGCTTTTACCGAATCTTTAAGATAGAGTGGCAACAGCGAGTGTTTTTTGAATTTTTGATAAAGAACGGGGTACTCGGCGTCAAAAGGGTAAAAAATTAATCTCAATTAAAAAAATTAGTTGAGATTAATTTGAGGATTGTAATAAAAAATCTTTGTATATATGATAAAAAGTAAGGAGTGATAGTTAGTCGTTCACCCATAAATTAAGATTTTCATGGATATTCAATTAATTAATATCGGTTTCGGTAACATTGTGTCTGCTAACCGAGTGATTGCCATTGTCAGTCCCGAGTCAGCGCCAATTAAGCGGATTATTACTGATGCGCGGGAGCGGGGACAACTGGTTGACGCAACTTACGGCCGCCGCACGAGAGCGGTAATTATTACAGATTCGAGTCACGTCATCCTCTCGGCGATTCAGCCGGAAACGGTTGCTAATCGTTTTGTGATCAGCAAAGATGGTCAAAGTCGGGATGATTGAGGTTTTTCAGTTGCAATTTGAGCGCTTACAGTCTAAAGTAAGCGGAAACTTAAATTGTTACAGGTTATCTATTCTAAAAATGAAAGCTGGTAAATTAATTGTTCTGACGGGGCCTAGCGGTGTGGGGAAAGGCACCTTAGTACGATCGCTCCTCAATCGCCATTCCGAATTGTATCTTTCGGTATCGGTGACAACTCGTGAGCCCCGTGAGGGAGAAATTGAGGGAAAGCACTATTATTTTGTCAGCCGCAGCCGCTTTGAACAAATGGTTGAGGCTGGAGAGTTGGCGGAATGGGCCGAGTTTGCCGGCAATTTTTACGGTACTCCCTATTTTGCTCTCCAGCAGGGTACCGGTGAGGGAAAATGGGTATTGCTCGAAATTGAGCTCGAAGGGGCTAGGCAAATTAGAAATAAGTTTCCAGAGGCGCTGCGAATTTTTATTTTACCTCCTTCTTGGGAAGAATTGGAGCGGCGGCTGCGGAGTCGGGGTCAAGATTCCGAAAGTGCGATCGCCCGTCGGTTGCTGCGGGCTAAAGAGGAAATTGAAGCTGCAGGGGAATTCGATTTCCAAGTTGTTAATGACGATTTGGAAGTTGCTTTGAAAAAGCTAGAATCAATACTTAATTTGGTTGAGCTTTCAGGTAACTAATGACTAATGACTAATGACTAATGACTAATGACTAATGACTACTGACTACTGACTAATGACTACTGACTACTGACTACTGACTACTGACTAATGACTAATGACTAATGACCCATTTCTCCGTCCTGGCTAAAGCTTCGCTACTTTGTTTGATAGCAACACAAACTTTTAAATTCAATTCCAGAATATTCAATGAAGGCGAAATTTTTCTCAATGGTTCAATTTCGCGAGCAGAACAGCCCAACATTTCCATATAAGCTAGCGTCCAGCCAATAGCTGCAATGTCCCCTACAGTGCCTTCTCCGGCGCAAAGGTAACAACCAAATTCGCCCTCCGGCCCACACTCAGGACAAACCCAATTGCCCAGTTGTGTATGGGGCAGATTTGTGCGGGACGCGGATGCAATTGTTAATGCTTTAATATGATTTTGAACTACTTGTTTAAAACCTCGGTTGTGGTTGCTGCGGTGGTCGGAATTACCGTGCGATCGCCCGATTGCTACTGCTTGCTGTTGTGGCGAAGCAACAGAGGCTGTTTGGTTCTCCCTGGTTACTCTAGATTCGCCTAGATTCGCAGTTAACTGAATACCATAGTCCTTCGCCTCCTCAGTCGGAGAGTGGTTGAGTGCGCTGGAGGAATCGGGTTCGGAAGTTGTGAAGGATTGTTCTATGCGATCGGCAAAATCTTGCATTGAGAGGTGATGTTCGATCGCCAAAGACCAAGTTCTTTTATGTCGGAGGTCGCCATATTTTCTGGCTTCTTCCTCAGTAATGCCGATCGCCGCCGCCTCTTGGCGCAGCACATTCATCGAAGTCATTGTATCTGATATCATTAGTTTGTTTGCAGTTAAAATTACGATCGCCCGCTCAGCCTACAAATAAATTACCTTAGATATAGTACAATAGTCCGGACTATTTTGAGATTGTATTCTGAAACCCTTGATTTTTCGTTAGCAAGTCGATTCGGCAATCGCCCTGACACCCTTATATTACGCTTGGCAATCGCACACTGTCCGAAGCATTGATACTAGCCTAAATCTAAAATCTAAAATCTAAAATCTAAAATTGGATGACTTCAATTCTTCCCGATACAGCTTTATCTGTTGCCGGACTAACATCATACCTGCAAGACTTGTTGGAGGGCGATCGCAACCTGCAATCAGTTTGGCTGACAGGCGAGGTGTCGAACGTTTCGCACCACCCCAGCGGCTGCTTTTTCACTCTGTGCGACACCGACAAAAGCGCTGCTATTCGCTGCGTGGTGTGGAATTCTCAGCGGCAAAAATTGGTGCAAATCCCGGAAAAAGGGGAACAGTTGCTGGTTTTGGGAAGCATCCGGGTTTACAAAAATCGCGGCGAGTACCAGTTGACTGTTGTGCAATCGCTACCGGCTGGGGCAGGATTGCAGGCTTTGCGGTTGCAGCAATTGCGATCGCGCTTGGATGCTGAGGGTTTCTTCGATCCCGCCAGAAAGCGCCCGATTCCCGCACACCCGCAAATTGTGGCCGTGGTGACATCCGATACTGGCGCTGCTTGGGGAGACATTCAGCGGACTCTAGCCCAAAGATATCCGGGTTTGCGGGTGTTGCTGTCGCCGACAGGAGTGCAGGGAGAATTGGCTGCTGCTGCGATCGCCCGCGCGATCGCCCGTGTAGAATTGGACGGTAGGGCTGATGTGATCATTTTAGGGCGGGGCGGCGGTTCTGCGGAAGATTTGGCTTGTTTTAATGATGAGAGAGTTGTCAGGGCGATCGCGAATTGTGCGATTCCAATTATTACAGGCATCGGGCACGAAAGAGACGAATCTCTCGCCGATTTAGTAGCAGATAAACGAGCCCACACTCCAACAGCGGCAGCCGCTCAAGCTGTACCAATTTTAGCAGATATTTACTTTGAACACAAGCAGCGAATGGTCAATTTAGCAAACGCTGTGCGGGCAAGATTTGAGACAGAAGAAGAGCATTTGCAACTGTTACAAAATCGATTAAAACGTTTGCCTGCGACATCCCGAACTTTGCGACAAGCAACTGGTAAACTGGAAGTATTGCAAGAAAAGTTATCCGCCCTGAATCCGGCGGCGGTATTGCAAAGGGGTTATGCGGCGGTAATCCAAAGTGATGGTACGATCGTCCGCACAACTGACGGTTTGGAATTGGGAGAGGAATTGACTGTGAGGTTGAGTCGGGGCCGGGTGAAAGTTAAGATTGTAGAAGTATTGGATGCGGAAGAAAAGTTATGATTGATTCGCAGTTGCGCCAGTCTGACTGGAATTATGAGGAAACGGTCGATCGAATTGAAGCGATTATCGATCGGGTGGAATCGGGAGAGTTGCCTCTAGATGAGGTTTTCGAGCAGTTTGGGGTGGCTGTGGAGTGTTGGCGGCAGTGCGAAAGCTTTTTGGCGCGGGGGAAGGAACAGATGGATTTGTCGATCGAGCTTTTGGCTGCGGAACCCGATTTTTAAGCGCAGGTGAACGGGGATTAACGCGGATAAGCCCAGGCTCTAGCAAGGTATATAGCCATTTTTTGTCTAAAAGTTATAGATTAAGAGAATGACGAAGTTAAAAATTTTAAATGTTCACCCTCAATTTGTAGTACATCCTCTAAGCTTCCTTGTAATTTTAATTGACCTTCTTGCATATAAATAATATCATTAGCTCTCCGATTTACGGTGGGACGATGACTAATGAGAATTGTTGTTTTTTCTTGACGATATTCTAATAATTTATCTAGTAGTTTTTGTTCACTAATAGGGTCTAATCCGGCGGTAGATTCATCTAAAATTAGCACAGGTGGATCGTTGACAATTGCTCGGGCAATTGCTAATCTTTGACGTTGACCTCCTGATAAGTTGGTTCCAAATTCTCCTAATACGGTTAAATATTTCTCAGGAAGTCGATTGATAAATTGATCGGCTTCGGCGATTTGACAAGCTTTAACAATTTCTTCAAAGGTGACATGGGGTGAACCTAAGCGAAAGTTTTCAATTATACTCCGACTCCAAAAATGGGCATCTTGAGGAACTAATATTATCTGTTTTCTAACACATTCTATGGCTAAGTTTTGTAAGTTATAAGCTCCAACTTTGATTGTTCCTCCCTGTTGTTCGTATAATCCGGTAATTAGTTTTACTAGGGTACTTTTACCGCAACCAGATTGACCAAGAATGGCTGTTACTTTTCCCCCTTCTATCATTACATCAAAATTATTTAATAAATCTAGTCTTCCAGCATGGTGAAAATGTAGATTCTCGCAATATATATTATCATGAGGTTGGAAACCTACCCATTCCTTTTTTTGATCGTCTTGTACTTCTGAACGATAATCAATTACTGATGTTAGTCGTTCAATTGCGGTTTTTACTTTGACAAATTCATCAATCAAGCCAATTATTGTACCAATAAAACCCGAAAAATTACCATTCATACTATTAAAGGCTAATAGTTGTCCAATGGTTAATTCTTTATCGATCACAAGGGTACTACCTAGCCAGAGTAAGCCAACTCCACCAATATTAGAAATAATACCGGAAAATGTGCTATTAGTAATCCCAATTTGGGCTGTTCTAAAACCCATATTGGCGAGTCGTCCGAATCGAGTTTGTAAGTCTTCCCAAAATTGCGGTTCGGCAGTGGTTGTTTTTAAGGTAACAGCACCTTTAAAGGTTTCTACTAATACCCCTTGATTTTCGGCATCTAAAACCATGATCTCTCTAATCTTACGCCGTAATGGAATGAGAAATATTAGGGGGGATACAGCATTTAAAAGAGTTAGTATTACGATAAATAAGCTGAGTTTCCAGCTATAAAATAGCATGAGTGCAAAAGAAATAACGGCAATAAAAAACTGACTCGGTAAACTAATTACAATTTGGGCGACTAATTGGTTAATTTGTTGAATGTCTCCTAAACGACTGATGACTTCGCCGCTGCGGTGAGATTCGTAATATTGGAGGGGTAAACGCAGTATTTTACGTCCAAATTCTTTGACGAATCCCAGTTCTAAACGTTGGGTAAATTGGGTGATTAAATTGGCTTGTACTACTCCTAGTCCACTACTGACTAAGTTCATTATGATAATGGCTATTGCCAATCCTCTTAAAATTTGTGTCTCACCTCGAATCAGTACGTCATCAGTTAATATTTGAATTAAAAATGGTGAAGTCAAAGATAAAATACCTGTGCATATATTGATTAAAAATGCTTCAAATAAGATGAATTTATAAGGTACAACGCGCTGGAAGAAGCGGCTAATTCCCTGAATTTTATCTTCAGGTTGTTGGGCAAAGCGAATTGGATCTGGTTGTAATAAAAGAGTGGTTAATCCTGTCCAGTTTTGGGCTAATTCTTGACGGGTAATATAACGAATTCCCACCGCCGGGTCAGCAATGACATATTTTGTCCATTTTTTACCATATAAAACAACATAATGATAGCCTTTCCAGTGGATTATTGCGGGTAAAGGAGCATCTTTCATTTTACTCAAGATGTCGGGGTTGGCTCGTTTAGAAACAGCATCAAATCCGAGATTTTCCGCTCCTCGTCTTAATCCGGTTAAGGTTGTTCCTAATTGTCCTGTTCCAATCGCTTCTCTAATCCGATTAATATTAAAGGTTTTATTATAATATTTGACAATTGTTGCTAAACAGGCTGCACCGCAGTCTTCTTCGTTTTGTTGTAAGATGCTGGGATATTTTTTCATTTATAGAGAGATGTAGATAATCAGCTTTATTGCCACAATCAAGTAGAGATGCTGCACGCAACATCTCTACTAATTTGGGTATTAAAAACAATTGCTGTTCAGGATTCACACAGAATAATTACTGGTAGAGGTTTAGCAGTGCTAAACCTCTACCATCTACACTATTTACCCGTCAATTGACGAAGGCGATCGAGAACCCAATTCCCTTTGTTTCCATATCCTCCTACAAAGTATTGTCCGCTATCGCGAACTCCCCATGCCCATCCATTAGGTGCATCCATGCCTGGATCTCCCATTCGTACTGGATCGGCCCATGAACCTTTTTTATCAAAAAGGATAAATCCATTACCAGGCTTGCGTGCCCAATTTAAAAAAGCTTGACCACCTTGGGCGATCGCGCTAAGAGCCTGCCAAGCTGCTCCACCTTGTACAGATACTTCTTCCTCAGCGGTGATGTCAGTGAACAAAGGATTGTTATGAATGTCTTTCATGGATGCCTCTTAGTTGATCGGGGATTTAGTTTGGCTAATGTAATACAATATAAATGATAAAAAAAAATTATCAATCAACTCCTCGCACCTTTACAAAAAATTTTTAATTCGGCAGAGTTGAGTGTATTTTTTGTGAACCTTTATCCTAAAAACCTTGCCCCTCTTGAATCGTAGGAAATCCCGTAATGTTACTGAGAAACCCCAACCCCGATTTTCTCACCGTTTCTGGGGAGGATGATTTTTTGCCCCCCGTTAGTGGCTGGACAATTTTTGGGGGCATATTTTTAGTGGGTACAGTGGCGATCGCCTTTACCGTAGCCGCGTTTACCCCCTTACCCGTCACCGTGAAAGCCCCAGCAATGGTGCGCCCCACTGGCGAGGTGAAACTGGTACAAGCACCCACCGAGGGGACTGTGATCGGGATTGATGTGAAAGAAAATCAAACTGTAACTCAAGGACAACCTTTAGTCACTTTAGATGCTTCTCGGTTTAGCACTCGTCAATCCCAACTTCAGGGGGGTGTAGAACAAAATTTGCAACAATTACAACAGATTTCAGAACAATTAAAAAATTTAAACCTGCAACTGGATGCAGAAACAGAAAGAATGAAGCGAACCATAGCTTCTGCTCAAGCGGATTATTTTCGCCTTCAACAAGAATATAATGAACGACGTTTAACTGTACAAGCTCAAGTAAATGAAGCCACAGCTAACTTGCAAGTTACTGAGCAAGAATTGCAAAAAGCTCAAAGCGATATTAAAGCTTCAGAAGCATCTTTACGTGCTAGTAAGTCAGCCTTAAAAAATGCACAGGAAAAACGCGATCGCTATCAAACTTTTGGCTTAGATGTATTAAGCCAAAACCAGTTAGAAGAAGCTCAATTAGCGGTAGAGCAACAACAAGAAACAGTAGCCGAGCGTGTCGCATTATTGCAAAGTCAAAAACAAACTGTACTGCGTCAGTCCAAATCTGTAGAATCTGCTACAGCACGTTTACAAGCATCCTTAGCCAGTCTTAACCCTAGTAATGGAGCGGTGACAATGGCCCAAGAAAAAATTGCTCAGGAAAAAGCCACAGGACAAGGCAGTTTCGCGCGTTTAAAGCAGGAACAAAATAGTTTATTACAACGTAAAAGTGAACTTGAGAAGCAATTAGGGAGCGATCGTCAAGAATTATTACAAGTGCAACGCGACCTCCGTAAAACTGTTATTTCTGCACCCATATCAGGGATTATTCTAAAATTAAACTTACGTAACCCTAATCAAACAGTCCGTACAGGGGAAGAGATTGCTCAAATTTCTCCTAGCAATACTCCTTTGGTGATTAAAGCTAGGGTTTCTACTCAGGATATTGGTAAAGTCAAAATTGGACAAAAATCACAAATGCGGGTCAGCGCTTATCCTTACCCCGATTATGGGATATTAAAAGGAACCGTAACTGCGATTTCTCCTGATGCTATTAGCCCACAAAATACAGGAAATAATCCTATTATTCCTTATTATGAAGTAACGATTAAACCGGAGCAATTATATTTAAAAGATGATCGGAAAAATATGTTACAATCTGGCATGGAAATACAAGCAGATATTGTCGCTAAAAATGAAACTGTTTTGAAATTTATTTTACGTAAAGCACGGTTATTAACTGATGTGTAAGCAACTTAGCAGGGTAAACACTAGACCAGACTAAGGGAAAATTTTCCATTGAGGATACAAAGCAATCAACCTTAAAGGCCTGCTACCACAGCCCCATTGAAGCAAATACCCAACCAAGCTGATTTTTGTCTTCTGCACCTAAACCCTATCTATAAGAGATGTCGCAGGAGTCACCCAGTTTATGCACATTCCAAAAATAAATCATATCAAACCCTATTGATAGCAAAGGATTTGATATGAAGCGAATTCTATTAGCCAAGATTTGGTATAGCGCGGTTTCTACAATTTGTCGATCGACCTTTTGGCTTTATCTGCCAGATTTCTCACCGCATTTTTAGCATCTTCTGCTGCGTGGCGGGCGGCAGCTTCCGCTTGTTTGGCTTTACCTTCAACCTGATCTTTTCTGTTACCCGTGATATTACCGAAAATTTCCTGAGCTTTGCCTTCTAAATTTTTGCCGATCGCCTTCGCTCTGTCTTCTGTACTCATCGGAAAATTGGGTTTGAAACCCCGTCCTTTTAGGACGGCTTTACATTAATTTGAATCCCCTTCCGGGGTGGAGGGGTATGGGTGCCCCTCCGTCGGGATATGGTTGTCCCGTTCTCCTTTCGGAGTAAAGTTAGCTTCGCCAATGTTTTAAGAGCTTGTTAGGCTGAAAGCACTATCTCAGTGACCTTAAGATTGTTTAACTCTCAGCGACAGAGCAAGGAACTAGCTACGCATTCCAGGGTGTCGTGACTCAAAAAACGTAGTCAGTTAAGACTTAGGCTGGTCAGAACGGCTTGTCAGATTTCTCTTTCAAGCCTCATGCCTTCAGGCTGAGGTTCCTGACGATAAGCTCCGTTTGGCAAGTTGCTATACTAACATTGTAAAATTAACTCCCCTGCAATTGCCTTTAACTTCATATTAATTTATATTCTGCTTGACCTCGGTCTTATTCTGATGATTTACTTCCGGCAAACTCGTCACTCAAAAAGCCAAGGATTTTTTTGTAACAACTGTATACATCCGCAAAATGTGTCCTAAAAAACTATTTCAAACTCGCCGCAGCAACTTTAATTGGTTCCAGTAATTCTAACGGCAAATGCAGCATATTCAATTGGGTGCTATCTGCTGCTTTCCTTTCAGGATCGGGGCCGTGATAATCGCTACCACCAGTTGCCAGCAAACCGTAATGAAGGCACAAATCTTTCAACTTTTGGATTTGGCTAGAACTATGGGTGGGATGGTATACTTCAACTCCCATTAAACCCGCATCTACTAATTCTTGTAAGACTTCCTCAACAGCGCCGCCGCGAAATAAATAAGGGTGAGCCCAAACTGGTACTGCGCCGCAACTCTTCAGTAAATCAATGCCTTCGACGATCGAGAATTTCTCGTAATGCACATAAGCCGGGCCGTCCTCTCCCAGCCAGCGATCGAATGCTTCCCGCGATGATTTCGCGTGACCAGCTTTTACAAGTGCAGAGGCAATGTGAGGCCTTCCCGGTGCCATTCCTGGGGATGTTTTTGGCAGTTCGATCGCGTATCCCATTGCTGCTAATTTTTCGACCATTTCCTGCGATCGGCGAAACCTTCCTTCCAGGCGATCGTTCAAAGGAACTCGCAACTTATTTGCATCGGGATAAAAACCTAAAATGTGCAGTGACCGGCCGTTGTGAACTGTACTGAGTTCGAGTCCGGGGACTATTTCGATACCGTGCAAAGCAGCAGCGGCGAAGGCTTCATCCCAACCCGACATCGTATCGTGATCCGTGACGGCCAAGGCGCGAACCCCCGAAGACGCGGCTGCGGCTACGAGTTCGGCAGGGGTGAGAGTGCCGTCGGAATAAGTAGTGTGGCAGTGGAGTTCTAGCATTTTTTCTGGTAAGTTAAAGTCTGTGAAACCTGCAATTATTCCCCTCACTCACGCGACATATATCGTCGCTGCGATCGACAAGTTTTTGGGTAATTTTAATCTGTTAGCTGTAATAAGTTGTCGCGCCTTTAATTGGGACATTTCTGTTTATTAAAAGCTGGCGTGGGCTGGGCATCTTGCCCACCTTTTCAGTTGAATTTAGATGCAGAATACCTTAGCTATTTCTTGATTTCTCGCATTGGGTAAAGGACACCTTCTGGCAATTTGGGAGGAACCGGCGATATTTCAATACTTTGTATGTTGTGAACTGGGATAACTACCAGTTTATCTGCCAATTCGAGAATTACCGGGTCTGCTGTCAACATTTTGTGCAGGCGAGTGCCTAAAGTTGCTTGCTCTCCTACTGTTCCCTCTGGCGCACTGAACTGGAAGTGTTGCTGTTTGCCGTTGGTATAGTGGATTGTCAGATTGATAATTCCTTCTTGGTTGGTTGCTTGCATAATTTTTTCCCCTAACAGTCGATCGGGACTTCGCAAAATTAACAATAAATCAAAACTGGCGATCGCACCACGATCGCACCACGGCTGGAAAGCTTTTGACAAGACCAGGCTGTCGGTACGAAAGTCCGGTTACTGCTAATTTTATCACAAAAACTGTACGGAAACTCGCCAACTTACCCAGTATACAATTGGCAGTCCGGCTGTCTTTGCTCCTTAATGCGCGAGATCCTTCGCCAGCAATATTTGGTCGATCGGGCTTTCTTGTATGCCAGTTGGCAAAGTGGCTCAATTTAGCCTCTGTAGCGACTTGACTCAAAGCGGTCTCAAGTCTTACAGCAGAGGCCTTTGAGCGCTTTGGGTGTCAAGGTTTTTCGAGGTGGGAACTGTGGAGGTTGAGATAGCGGCATTCTGCTGTCACTGCCGTTGAGGATTTTTTTATAAATTAATAACATAACATTCAGGTACAGCTTATGAAATCCACACTTTGTTTTCCCGAAACTTCTATTGAATCTAACACCGTTGCTGTTAATAATAATGCTAGTGACTATTGTATCCTTGCAGCTTGGATTGACTTAGTAGGTGGAGATTTTGAGAGCTTGGGAGGAGATGATTGGCTTCCCTTGTGCGGCGACATTGATGATGGCGAAATTTACCGGGAATGGTTTTTGTGGCAAGACAGCGAAGTAACTCAAGAGTGGGAAGCTTACGATCCAATTACTAATTATCGAGTTGTGGCACCTAGCCGAGAAATGATGATTGCTAAAATCGACCAAATAGAAGATTCCAGAACAATTTAGTTGAGCGGGAGAAGGTTAAATCTTGATTCTCAACTCTCATATTCAAAATTCTGTTAACAAACCCGGTTTCTCCCAACCACATTAAAGAAACCGGGTTTTTCAGACCCCCACTCTAGGTGTGGGTTTAGTTCCACGGGCCGAACCTAATAATTTATGTCGCTACTGCTTTTTGTTTTTCTCGTTCTAATTTGCGCTGCTTCAAGGCGGCCAGATTTTGTTTAATTGTGTCGATCGCAAATCCAGCCCCCTGCTGTTGGTATAATTCGCTGGCACGGATCAAATCTGCCACAGCCTCGTCATCCGATCGCAAATTTGCAAAAGCTAAGCCG
Organism: Microcoleus sp. S13_C3; assembly: GCF_036700905.1. NCBI lineage: Bacteria > Bacillati > Cyanobacteriota > Cyanophyceae > Oscillatoriales > Microcoleaceae > Microcoleus > Microcoleus sp. S13_C3. The sequence continues at coordinate 24,805 of NZ_JAUBPT010000072.1, forward strand.
CGATTGTGGTAAGCTTCTGCTAAAGTTGAAACTTGTTCTACAGCGCTGGTAAATTTATCTTTGGCTTTGCGGTAGTTTCCTGACTGATAAGCCTCAATTCCTTGTTGAAAATAAACGGAAGCTTTGCTGCCGCTGTCGGTATCTGGAAATTCTGGGTAAGTTAAAATTGGTTCTTTAAAGAGTACAGAAATGCTGCCCTTGCCGAAGTAAGCCCAAGTCATTGTTCCAAACCCAATCCCCAGCACGAGGGCAATAATGACAGACAGAGCAATAAAATTGGTGAGTTCCATAGAGCAATATTTGTTGTATTATAATATGATAAGTTAATTCCTAACTTCTGCACCAATGGCTGCGCGGATTGACCTCAACTGGAAATGGTTTTTCGGCTCGCTAGCTTTAGTATTGTCGATCGGCTTAATTACTGCAACTGCAAGTTCTGACGCAGCAACCAACGCGCAAACTCAAGCAGGGTGGCAATTGTTGCAGCGGGGTGAGAGGGGGTTGGTGGTAGCAATGCGACACGCGATCGCCCCAGGTACGGGAGATCCTGCTAACTTTAAGTTGGGCGACTGTTCCACCCAGCGCAATTTATCAGCACAAGGAAGAACCCAAGCCAAGCAAATTGGAGCAGAATTTCGCAACCGCAACATCAAAGTTGCCAGAGTTTTATCGAGTCAGTTGTGCCGGTGTTTGGAAACAGCCAAACTGATAAATTTAGGCAAAGTCGAACCGTTCCCAGCACTGAACTCGTTCTTTAGGGACAGCAGCAAAGAAGCCCGACAAACAGCAGCAATTCGCAAATTAATTGTGGACAACCGCAACACCAAAGGCGCGATTATTATGGTAACTCATCAAGTAAATATTACCGCTATCACTGATATTGTACCGCAAAGCGGCGAAGCTGTGATTCTCAAAAGTGATCGAGAAGGTAAAATCCAAATAGTCGGACGAATTGGAGGATTTTAAGGAAAAATAGCAATCCTTGCCGAATTCATGAACTCTTTATTTCCTATTCCTTTGCGTTCTTCGCAGCACGATAAAATATTTTGTTGACAAATCATTAATTTTTGGTATATAAAGTGATAATGTATAAACTTTCAGCAGATTGATGACTGCGAAATATTATTGTGAGCGAGCGTGCAGAAACTAAGCAAGAGAAAAGAAAAAGGTGGAAAGACTCTTTAGAAGCAGGAATCGATAGAGGTGAAGATCCTATAATTATCATTACCTTTCGTTCAGGATGGGATTCTGCGGCTCGTCCAGTTTTAGCACGCGGTATTGATAAGCGCGAATATGTCATTAAGGGGCAACAAGCTGGGCGTCAAATCGTCAACGATCAGGTGGTAGCAAGACTCGGTATGGCAATCGGAGCACCTGTGGGAGAACCTTGTGTTGTGGAAATTTCTGAGGAACTAATTGCTGAAGATTCTAGATTTTCCTATTTGACTCCTGGGACTGCTCATGCTACGCTTTACATACCTAAATGTTCTTCCCAAAGAGAAGAAATCAACTACACAAACCAGCCAGAAAACCGCGAAAGGTTTGCTTTGCTAATTTTGTTGTACGGATGGGTCTATGCTAATGATTATCAATTCATCTATGAAAATGCTCGCCCCAATTTGGTTTACTCTGTAGATCACGGCCATTTTTTTCCAGGCGGCCCAGAGTGGAAGCAGCGCGACTTGCTCGAAGCTGCTAGTGCTGAGATAAACCCCCGCCTTGTTTCTAATTGTAAACTAATGCCAGAGGAGATTCGCCAGAGACTTCCGATTCTCGATGCTCTCAGCGAAGAAACCATTATTCAAGCTGTGGCTGCTCCACCCCGCGAATGGGGACTTACAATTGACGAGCGTGTTACCCTGGTAGAGTATCTTGTTAAAAGAAGACAGGATTTACTGGCGCTCTGATAGGCACGCTCGTCCGACAAAAAAACTGAAACAATGGCAAGTAAGTATAGTATCGTTCAATACGTTCCCAATCCAATTGCTAACGAACGGATTAATATTGGCGTTGTTGCTTTCAACGAAGAAGAGGTGCGCGTCCAGTTTCTCACAAACTGGGAGCGGGTGCGGCATTTTGGCATGGAAGATGTTACTTTCTTGAAAGAGTTTGCTCAGCGAATGTCCCAAGCCGCTGACTCTGGGTTGATTTTTCCCGGGGATAATCGAGATGCTCCTTATCAGGAACGTTTAAATAAAATTGCCCGTGATTGGCTCTCGGGTATTCAGTGGACAGAACCTCGCGGCTCGTTGGAGGATGTGGATAGTTTACTAGAAGATATTGCTAGTAATTTTTTGGTGGATTTGAATTCTCAAAAACCTCATAGGCGCGACCGCGAAGCTGCTGCTAGATTAACCACTGCTAAATTCAGAAAGGTTTTTAAACAGTATGTGAAAAATGATGCCAAAGAGTTCCTAAAAACAAGTTATTCAGTGCAGGGTGGTCATATGGAGCACAAGTTTGATGCGGTTGTTGCTAATGGGCGACCTTACTTGGCAGCACACGGTATATCATTTGAGGTGAAGATACCCGAACACCTGCAAAACTCTTTGTCTTGGATGATTACTGATGTAAAACAGTTTCAGCCTGATTTTCCTATTGCAATTGTGGCGCTACAGCCAAAAAAAGACGTTGAAAACTATCAAAAACTTGAGCAAACTTATCAGCAAGCTACCTCGACGTACTCACAACTTGGTGCTAAAATTCTTGCAGAAGATGATGTTGAAAATTGGGTGCTAGAAAGACTTGAGAAGGCTAATCTCTTGTAAATATCAAGCGATTCCCCATTACCAATTACCCTTACCAATTTATATGAGTTTCCAATACAGCGCTGCCCTAGTGACTTTAGCAGACCTTGATAAAGAAGTTCTAGTTAAATTTTACACAAAATTTCTCGACATAGAACCAAACCCTTACATCCCCAATACTTATGCTGAATTTCAACTCCCCGGATTAAGACTCGGCATATTCAAACCCAAAGATTCCCACAAATCGGAATTTGCCAATCGAGCAAAAACAGGCATGAGTTTGTGTTTGGAAGTCAGCGATATCGAAACTGCGATCGCCCGAATTTGGGCTTTAGGATATCCGCCCGCAGGAGAAATTATCAAAGCTTCTCACGGTCTAGAAATCTATGCCTTCGATCCTGCCGGGAACCGCATAATTTTGCATCAATCCCATTAGAATGTAGGATGAAGGCTAATTATTGGTGAACTCTCGATCTTCTCTTCTCTTCCTTTGCGTCTTCGCGGTTCGTTCAAAAAAAAATCTAGTTCACAACCCGCTGAGGATTGCTATATAAGTTATGCAATTGCTTCACCACCTTCGCAATGACATTGTAAAACCCGCATCTACAAATCAAAACGGCCTTAACTACCTAATCAGTTCAGCAAAACTATAAAAACTGATAATTAATAACAGCAATGCTGTCAGATGAGTTAGTTGAAATTGAGGCCGTGGGCCGATGGATTCCCGCACCAAAATTGAAAAAGACGAACCAATTATATAACTCAAAGACAGCGTTAAATACTGCCACTGCAAGGTTACACTCCACAGCCCGAGCAAAATCATCGCCAAAGTCAACATCACCAACTCAACAAAGCGAGGCGGATTGTGCTGAGTAGACAGAATCAAAGTGTCCAACCAATATTGCCAAGGTCTCATGTTTTAGCGATCGAGCTTTTGGATTTAGCCTTCTAGCTTAACCTACGATCGCCATTCAGTTTGTTGCTGCAAACACCTTAAAGCCTCCGCCGTCTCAACCTGCGGAAATTGCCCATAAAAGCGACTGACACTGTAAAAAGGGTGAGGAGTCTCCAGAACGATCAACTTATCGGCCATCTGGGCCAAAAATCCCATCAAATCTGCGGGGGCGACAGGCGCGCAAATCCACAAAGCCAGCGGTTGCTGCGACTGCAAAGCCTTAGCCGCCACAGCCATCGTCATCCCTGTAGCAATGCCGTCATCTACCAAAATCGCCAAAGCCCCCGCCGCGCTGAGATTGGGGCGTCCCGGAGACAAATCTGCCAGCAGAGATTGAGCATTATTTTGAGCCACCGGCAATGCTGATTTTTGCAAGCGTAAATTGTGCTGCTTTTGCTTTTCCCAGAGGACGTGACCGTCAGCAGTTGCAGCCCCGATCGCCAATTCTAAATTATCTGGGCGAGTAATTTTCTTGGCGACAACCACATCCAAAGGACAGCCCAAGCGGCGCGCAATCGGCACAGCAACGGGCAAACCCCCGCGTGGCAAGGCGTAAACAATCGGTTTCACCGCCTGCTGTGTCATTAAACTCAACTTGCCGAACTCGTCCACAACTGCCTCGGCCAGTTTTTCGCCTGCATCGGCGCGATCGTCAAAAAACGGGTTAGAGAACATATTTTTGCCTGTACGAGCTCAACCAAACAATTGGAGATTGTGCCAGTGTTAATTAGGGATTGTGCAATCGACAGCATCGCACACAAGCTTCTAGCCAATCTCAAATCACCAAACCCGATCTAAACTATAAACTCTAGACTCCAAAATATCTCCCTAATTGTAAAATTTATGTCCAGCGACTTGCAACTGAGCCTTTTTGACAACAATCAAAGTGCCACTTTCCAAACAGACTCAATACCAGCAAATGCCAAAATTCCCATTCCTCCGGGCACTTATCAAAATATGGAACAAATCGGCGAGCACTGCAACCGCTGCTACCGCTGCGAATTGGGCAACTGCCGCACTCACGCCGTCATCGGGCGCGGCAATCCTCAAGCCTCAATTTTGATTGTGGGAGAAGCGCCCGGACAAAACGAAGACGAAACCGGATTGCCCTTCGTCGGGCGATCGGGCAAACTGTTAGATAAGATTTTAGAATCCGTGGGATTGAGTGCAGAAACCGACGTATTCATTGCCAACGTCATCAAATGTCGCCCTCCCAACAACCGCCCTCCCACAGCCAAAGAAATCGAAGCTTGCAAACCATACTTGCTCGAACAAATTCGCATCTTAGACCCCAAAATTATTTTATTAACTGGTGCAACAGCCCTGAAAGGTTTGCTAAGCGACAAGCGGCCCATTAGTAAAATTAGAGGTCAGTGGATTGAATGGGAAAATCGTTTGTGTATGCCAATTTTTCACCCGTCTTACTTGCTGCGTAACCCCTCCCGCGAACCGGAGACTCCGAAATGGTTTATGTGGCAAGATATGCAGGCTATCAAGGCTAAACTAGACGAATTAAAAGAGCAATTCTAATCAATTTTTCTTGTTGATTTGTAGACGGGTTGGAAGCACAATCTCGGATTTTTACCCACAATCTTAAAACCCGCCCCCACCCACCTAAAAATTATAATTAATTTTCATGTGTAATTTGTAGGGGGCTGGTTTCACCAACAATCTCTGATTTTTACCTGCCATCTACAAAACAAGTTCCCGCTTTCCATTCATAAATTTACGCCCCGTAGTAAAAATCCGAATTATGGTTGTCTCTAGTATTTTTAGTGAAACTCCTATCAATAGACAAGAAATCCCTCAAGAACTATTAGACATTGAAGATAAACAACGTACTAATCCACTTCCTTGGAAAGGGCAATTTTCCCCCCAGTTCGTCGAAACTTTGATTGATAAAGATGCCAATAAAAATAGTGTGATTTTTGATCCATTTTGAGGTAGTGGAACAGTTTTATATGAGGCAGGAAGATTCGGACTGGAAGCCTGCGGAACAGAAATCAATCCAGCAGCTTTAATCCTAGCTAACACTTATAAATTCATCACTCTTTCACCAAGAAAGCGGGAAAAATGTATCAATTGTTTTCTCACTCAACTCAAAACAGAGATAGGGGAGAGAATGCCACTCTTCCAAACAATACAAAAAGAACTTACACCCAATGATTTAATAGATAAAATTGTAGAGGTAGCCGTTGATGATGAACAAAAGTTACTTAATATTCTACATGAAGCATTAGTGATATTGCTAGACTTAGAAAACAAAAAACTTACTAAATCAAGAGTTTTTACACTTGCGGAAAATATCGCTAATTTTGTCCTTAAACTACCCTATAGTAAAAAGCCGATAAATGCCTAAAATGCCGATGCAAGAAACGTTCCCTTACAAAACTCCAGCGTCAATCTTGTGATTACATCCCCCCCTTATATCAATGTATTTAACTATCATCAGCAGTATCGCGGTTCTACTGAGGCACTAAACTGGAAAATTTTAGAGGTGGCAAAATCCGAGTTTGGTTCTAATCGTAAGCATAGAAGTAATAGATTTCTAACTGTCATTCAATATTGCTTAGACATCGCCTATACTTTGCAAGAATTGTTAAGAATATGCAGCCCTAACAGTAGAATGATATTTGTAGTCGGTAAAGAATCAAATATTAGAGGAACGCCTTTTTTCAACGGGTAGTTAGTTGCAGAAGTTGCTCGTCAAGTATTGGGAATTAGCTTAGATATCCGTCAAGAAAGAAGTTTTGTAAATCGTTATGGAAAAATTATCAAAGAAGATATACTACACTTTACAAAAAGAGAAGAATTACAGTATTATTTTGCCATCCATCAAGCCAGAACCCTTTCTATAGAAGCTTTAATATCTGCTTATTCCGTAGCGAATGAACAAGTAAAATATGAAATCAAGGATGCTATCGATAAGGCAGCCACAGTACAGCCCTCACCTTATTTCGATCGGCAGCGTTCACGAAAAACCATTGAAATACTCAACCAAAAAGAAGAAAATTATGTTTAATTTAGCTCAACCACATGGGGACAAACTAGCAGCATTACTTGATAACGTGAAATTACCTCCTACAGATAAACGGCGTGTTAATCAAGCAATCGAATACTACAAAAAATGGTTGGAAACGCTTAAAAACATCAGGGGGGATGATATGAAAGTTGTTCCAGAGATGGTATCCCATCTAACCTCCTATAAGCGATACATTGACGTTGAACTAATTTTTGACAGTGACAATGATTTTTTGTACCGTCAAAAAGGGCAATTAAAACTTGACAACTCAATTATTGAAGAATTTATACCTATCTTAGTTACAACCGTCTTTGCAGATTCATTAAAGGACAAAGAATTATCCTTTGGCCCAACACAGTGTTTTTCATCCCTACGATTTGAGTCAAGTTTAAAACTCAGTCCAAAAGGCGGTGGGATGAGTATTCGAGCCAAGGATCAAGATTTTGCGATTAGTAGAAAAATATTTCTAAAAGCCTCTCATAACCAAGATTTTAAGGATACTACCTCCCGCGAGGCAAATATTGCTTATGTTGCGGCTGAGTGTAAAACAAATCTTGATAAAACCATGTTTCAAGAGGGCGCAGCAACTGCCCTGGATGTAAAATTGAGTGTACCAGGAGCCAAGTATTTCTTGCTATGTGAGTGGCTTGATATGTCGCCGATTAGCTCATCACTCACAGCTATTGATGAAATACTAATTTTGAGAAAAGCAAAACGCTTATCGTCTAATATAAGAAGTGCTTTTAGTACGGTAGAGGGAAGAAATAAAAATAAAGATTATTTTGTCAACCATCTCGATAACAACCCCTTGGCACCGGAAGTTTTTATGAGATTTTTAGGTGAGATTGAAGTGATAATTGGTAAAGATGAACTAGACGAAGATGACGTGCTGTCTAGAGGATATTTTTAAGTGTAAAAAAAATCCTCGGAACCAGCGAAAGTTATGGCTTTGCCTGACAATCGCGCAACCACAAACGAATAGCCTCAGCAATTTCGCTTTTCTCCCCCTCTGGCCGCAACAACGGACGAACATCCGCCGCAGTACCAAAACTAGAAACGATTTTTACTAATTCCCATCCGTTCTCCGTTTTAGTTAAAAATAACCAATGATATTGCTGAATTTCTACTCGTTTTTCCCCGCGATACTGCCGTTCCAAAGTAGTAATGAAAACTTGACTAGCATTTTCAGGAAGTGCATCTTCAAAATTTAAAGGTAGCGGTTCAAACTCCGGGCGGCCCGCTAAAATTATTTGAGGCAGCGCGTAACCCGGCGGTGTATTAGTGTTAGGAGAAAAGTGCGATCGCACAATTACGCGATTAGCATAACTCGGCAAATCTTGCAACAGGCGATCGACCAAAGTTTCTAAATCAGCGGGACAGGGCGATCGCGCTAATAAATCATGCCCATTTGCATTTACATTAACATCATCGATTGCCAAATTAACCGCCATAGTTGGAGTCCCAACCACCCACACAATCGCAACCAAAATACTACTTACTGGAAATACATTCAACCTCAGAAAGACTCCTCATCGATCTTAGTCCGCCAATTGTCAAAGCAATGCTCATCTGCTACAATCCCCTATATCTAAACACCATAACACAGCAATATGCAGCGGAGAAAAGCCCTCAGATCCCCCCTCCCTCAAAGAATATGCCTGGAAAAATTCTCAAGCTATACCCCCAATTACAGCAGCCCACAATTTTTATCAGCTTTTAGATAAAATCAAAACTAGACCCGCCCTTTATCCTGGCAAGCGGTTTGGCGGTGGGCGTGGTTGCAGTTTGGCTATGGGCAGTATATACTAACAGTGAGCGCTTGCTTTGATTTGTTATTCAATAGGAGAGCGGATATGAATTTTTTCTATTGGATAATGGGTAATATCAAATGGGATTTTTTTGTTTTTTGTTGCGTTATTAATGTTGGCTAGTGGGATGTACTTGTCTCCTTATTTTGGTTGGTTTGGGTGTTTGTTTGTTTTGTTTTTGTTGTGGTGTTGGCTGTCGATTGGTGATGGATGAAAAACATCTGATGGATGTTTAAGATTTTTATTATAGTTGTGAACCCGACTTTTTCCACGAAGCCATGCCTGTTCCACGTTTCCGATACCGGGCACTGACCGGAACGAGCTAAAATTTTATCGATTGACGCTAAGGTTTGTACTAAATGAAATCATGGAAGTCCAACCGAGAGAAATTCAAACCTATGAAACTTTAGAGGGAAAAATCCCTTTTGAAGAGTGGCTTGATTCTTTGCGCGATCGCGAAGGGAAAGCTAAAATAAAAGGTAGACTTCAGCGAGTTGGTCTTGGTAATTTAGGAGACTGTAAATCAGTAGGAGAGGGTGTTTCTGAGTTAAAAATTGACTGCGGCCCAGGCTACGGGGTTTATTTTGGAGAAAGAGACTCAACTATTGTACTGCTTCTCTGCGGTGGAGATAAAAGTACCCAAGATCGAGATATTCGCAAGGCCAAAGAATACTGGATAGAATTCAGGAGTAGAAACAATGCCTAAAACCCACAGTTATCATGACTATCTGATTAAATCCCTCCAAGAAATTGAAGAAGCTGCTGCTTATATTCAAGCAATTTTAGAAGAAAAAGAACCGGAATCTGAACTGTTACTGACGGTTCTCAAAGACGTAGTTAAAGCTCAAGATAAACTCTCTATCATGACTGAAGACGAACAACAGAATTGGGAGAAACTTGAGGAATTGTTGAAAGCATCAGGGGGAGAAGAGATTTACCGATTTATGGGTTTGCTGAAGGCTTTAGGATTAAAGACAGATATTGCAGTTAGTCAATGTAAGACGCCAGACGCATCAATGCTAGAATCCCCATCTCGCGTCGAGACTTGTAAATTGTAACGTCTTACCAAATTACTCAAGAGTAGAAACTAGCTATTTTTTTATCTGCTGTAATAATAGCAGCTTAATTTCTTTTCGCCAACCGCAGATATCAGCAGATAAACACAGATGAACGCAGATAAAATTCCCTTGGCGTTCATCGGCGTTCATCTGCGGTTAAAACTGAGATGTTGCACCATTCTCAATAAGCCTTTTATGAACAGGCAAGATGCCTGTTCCACAAAGAGTGAATTTTCTTGTGGAACAGGCATCTTGCCTGTTAAGCGAGAATGGTGCAAGATGTGAGTTAAAAACAACATTCCTCTTGTTATCCCAACTCTTCACAAATACGCGCAAAAGCGGCCACTGGATCATCCGCAGCAGTAATCGGCCGCCCAATCACCAGATAATCCGCACCAGCTTTCAAAGCGGCCTTTGGAGTCATCGATCGCTTTTGATCGCCTCCCTCGGCCCATTTCGGACGCACACCCGGACAAACTAACAGAAAATCATGCCCGCAACTCATTCTTAACTGTTCCACCTCTTGCGGAGAACAAACAGCACCAGCTAAACCCGTTTCCTTAGCCAATAATGCCATGTGCAAAGCATATTCCGGCAACTCCAAAGGTATTTTCAACTCAAAAGCCAACTGTCGCGAATTCAAACTCGTCAACAGAGTAATTGCAATCAACTTAGGACTCGGTTTATCCACAGCCGCCGCCCCTTCAGTCAAAGCCAACTGTGCCGCTTTCAAAGCATCTTTACCACAAGTAGAATGGATAGTCAATAAATCCACATTGTACTTAGCAGCAGCCCGACAAGCACCGGCCACAGTATTCGGGATATCGTGAAACTTCAAATCCAGAAAAATCCGCTTTTCCCGTTGTTTTAAAATTTCCAAAATCCCCGGCCCGGAACTCACAAACAGTTCCAAACCCACTTTCCAGAAAGATACTTGCGGCAGTTTGTCAAGAAGTGCGATCGCCTCTTCTTGACTCGAAACATCCAAAGCAACAATAATTCGATTATCAGCGTTCATCAGCGTTCATCAGCGTTCATCTGCGGTTAAAAAAGAGATTCAAGAAACCAATCGCACAAACTTATTCTTCCCAACCTGCAAAACCTTACCCCATAAATCAGCCGGTGATTCAAAAGTAAGATTAACATCAGAAACCCGATCGCCCTCCAACTTCACCCCACCGCCCTGCATCAACTTCCGCGCATCACCGCTGCTTTTACAAAGCCCGCTAGCACTCAGAATATAAAACAACTTAGCCGGAAACTGCACACTTGCCAAAGAAAACTCCGCCACAGCATCAGCTTGTCCCGCAGCACCTTTAACCAGCGCAATTGCATCTTGTTGTGCGCGTTCCGCCGCTTCCTTCCCCCGATACTGGCGCACCACATCCAAAGCCAAAAGTTTCTGTTTTTCTCGCGGATTTTCTGGCAATTCATCAAGTGGCAAATCTGTCAAGAGTTCAAAATATTGGGCGATCGAACTATCAGCAATTTTTTCCAACTTAGAATACATCGTCAGCGGGTCTTCCGACAAACCCACATAATTGCCCAAAGACTTCGACATCTTCTGCACCCCGTCAGTCCCGATCAAAATCGGCATCAGCAAACCAAACTGCGGTTTCATCCCAAAATGCCGCTGCAAATCTCTCCCCACCGCAATATTAAACTTTTGGTCAGTTCCCCCCAACTCCACATCAGCCTCCAAAGCCACCGAATCGTAACCCTGCATCAGTGGGTACAGAAACTCATGCAGATAAATCGCATTCTCCTGCTGCATCCTGTTATCAAATCCCTCTTTAGCGAGCATCTGCTGCACCGTCATGGTCTTCAGCAGTTCCAAAATCTTCGCCAAGTCCAATTTTGACAACCACTCGGAGTTATAGCGAATTTCCAAACGTCCGGGCGTGTCAAAATCTAGAATCGGACGCACTTGGTCTAAATAAGTCTTGGCATTTTCCGCCACTTGTTCGGCCGTCAACTGGCTACGCATCTCCGACTTCCCTGTCGGATCGCCAATTCTTGCGGTAAAATCTCCGATCAGCAGTACGGCTGTGTGACCGGCATCTTGAAAAGCCCGCAGCTTGCGGACGCAAAGGCTGTGTCCCAAGTGAATGTCACTGCCTGTCGGGTCAATTCCGAGTTTGACGCGCAAGGGTCGATCGACTGTTGCCAGCAGTTGGGCTAAATTTTCGTCAGGGTTGCTAGAATCAGGTCGATCGGGAAAAATCTCACTGACGCCGCGGTAAAGCGCTGAAAGGTTAGGAGTTATCATCGGGGAGCGATCGTCCATCATATTTTGCCAAAGTGCAGCAGAATTAGTTACACTCACTGGTTGACGCATAAAAACATAACTATCAAGCTACTATAATCCCAAAGCTGACCGGCTTTCATTAGCTGACCCCGCCCAAAAACGGATACCAGCCCCCGACAACAGTCGTGGAGATCCCCAAATTTTAGACTCTTGTTCAAAATCCCAGATTCATCTGTGGAATAAATCTAAAATCTAAAATCTAAAATCGACTGACTGTCTCTAGGGTTCGCATCTAAAATTAAAAGTCTTAAACCCCAAATCGAGTGAGGAAGTGAAATCCACGTGTCAACCAACGCAGTCCGCAATAACACGGAAAACTCAGCCCCCGTATTCGAGTTTGTTCAGTCAGTCAGTAAAGTGACCGCCGGAACCATACTCAGCATGACAATGCTTGCCAGTTCCGTAGTCGCTGGCGGACTGGTTGGCTTAGCGATCAGCTTCCGCAATTTGCCAGATGTTCGGATCTTGCAAACCTACTCTCCTACAGAAACTACCCACATTTACGACATCAACGGCAAGCCCCTAGCCAGCATCCACGACGAAGCCAACCGGGATGTCGTACCCCTTGACCAAATCTCCCCGAACCTGAAACGAGCTGTTCTGGCGATCGAAGACAGCAACTTCTTCACGCACAAAGGCATCAACCCCGGCGGCATAGCCCGAGCTCTCCTAGTCAACCTAGAGAAAGGTAGAACCGTGGAAGGGGGCTCGACTATGACTATGCAGCTAGTCAAGAACCTGTTTCTCTCTCCCCAGTCAAAATTTAGTCGCAAGGTAGCTGAAGCGGTAATGTCTATCCGCTTGGAGCAAATTCTCACCAAAGACCAAATTCTGCAACTATACCTGAATCAAATCTACTTAGGTCACAACTTGTACGGTGTAGAGACAGCCTCTCGAAGCTATTTCAACAAGTCAGCAAGTAATTTGACTCTTGCAGAAGCAGCGATGCTGGCCGGCTTAATTTCTGCCCCCGAAGAATACAGTCCTTTCGTCAATTACAAGTTGGCAAAAGAGCGGCAAACAATCGTTTTAGGCCGCATGAAGGAACTCAAATGGATTACGCCCGCCCAAGAGACTGCTGCCCGCCAGGAAAAAATTAAGCTAGGCAAAATTACCTCTTTTGGCGGCTCTCAAGTTCCTTACGTAACACAAGCCGTAGTTCAGGAACTGACGAGGCGTTTCGGGCGAGATGCCGTGGTTAAGGGAGGAATGCGCGTTCAAACCACGATCGACCTCAGAATGCAGCGCATAGCCGAAGAGACCGTCAAAGCGTGGCACAATCGGCTTTACTACCAAGGGCTGTTTTACGATCGCGAGGAAGGTCAAATTGCCCTAGCAGCGGTAGATCCCCGCACCCACTTCGTCAAAGCAATGGTTGGTGGCGTCGATTACGAAAAGAGTCAGTTCAACCGCGCCATTCAAGCACGTCGCCAGCCCGGATCTTCTTTTAAGCCTTTTATCTACTACGCTGCCTTTGCTAGCGGCAAATACACCCCGGATTCAGTTGTCTACGACTCCCCTGTCGGCTACCGCGACGGCGACGGCTACTACTACCCTCAGAACTACGGCGGCGGCTTCTCCGGTGCGGTCAGCATCCGCAGAGCTTTGGAATCATCTCTTAACGTTCCCGCCGTCAAGCTGGGGCAAGAAGTCGGATTGAATAAAGTGATTGAGATTTGCCGGGTGCTAGGCATCAGAAGTCCGATGGAACCGGTGATTTCTTTGCCCTTGGGTGCCGTTGACCTCACTCCTTTAGAAATGGCCGGAGCTTTTGCTACCTTCGCCAACAACGGCTGGCATTCTGACACCACATTTATCGTGCAAGTTACTGACAGCAGTGGCAACGTCTTGCTCGACAATACGCCCAAACCCAAATTAGTTCTCAATTCCTGGGCGGCGGCCTCTGTCAACAGCGCCCTGCAAGGGGTAATTAACAACGGAACTGCAAGGGCGGCCCAACTTGGGCGGCCGGCTGCTGGGAAAACTGGTACAACTTCTTCAGAAAGGGATATCTGGTTTGTGGGTTACGTGCCACAGTTGTCGGTGGCTGTTTGGATGGGCAACGACAATTATAGACCGATGAGCTACGGTGCTACTGGTGGTACTATTGTCGCCCCTGTTTGGCGTGATTTTATGAGCCAAGCTTTGGAAGGCGTTCCCGCAGAAAATTTCAAACCCGCTTCATCTTTTGAGCGGCCTTAATTATCAGTCAGTTGTCAGTTGTCAGTTGACTGTTGGCAGTTGGCAGTTGGTGTTTGACACTTGACAATTGACAGTTGGCAGTTGACAATTACCCATTATTTCTCCTCAGACCGAAAGAATCCAGGATACAAGCCCCCGGATTCATTCCTTCGCCGACTCAGGACGGAGAAATAAAAAACCTGTATCAGATAAACAAGCCCCCGAATTTATGCGTGGGGTCAATGCTTCAATCTAAAATCTAAAATCTAAAATCTAAAATCGATTGACTTCTGGCTTCTGGCTCACACTCGATGATTAATCCGTGTATCCGTGTCAAAATCCGTGTGGTGCCTTCCTTCTTCCTTCTGACACTAGGATTGTTTTTCCAGCTCAGATTTCATCCGCTCCAGCGTTGAGTTCATTTGCTCAAACATCTGCTGGGGCGTGATGCCAAATTGATTGAGCTGTGTTTTTAACTGCTCTACAGTCATCTGAGCCATAAAGTCCTCAGACAGCTCGAAGCGCTTCATAAAAATACGGTACCGCTCCATCATTGATTCCATCTGAGCGATGAACATTTTCTTGCCTTCGCGATCGAATTTGCCGTAATTGCCACCTAGTTTGATGAGAGATTGATAGTCTTCAAACAACAGTTTGGCTTCTTGCTGAACAATTTCTGAATCAAAAAATCCCATAGCTTTCCTAATTTTTTAATATTCTACTAATTTTGATCTAAGCGAGAAATCCCGCTGCTTTTTCTACTATTTTATCAGTTGCCGGAGGAAGTCCCTACCCCTCAAGGTACAAGAATAAGTAGAAATTTCCGTACAGCATAAGGCATGGGCATTGGGCATCGGGCATTGAGCATCGGGCATCGGGCATTGGGCATCGGGCATCGGGCATCGGGCATCGGGCATCGGGCATCGGGCATCGGGCATCGGGCATCGGGCATCGGGC
>NZ_JAUBPT010000073.1:0-39703 GCF_036700905.1 Microcoleus sp. S13_C3
GTTCTATCATATAGCGGAGGGCGAAAAATTTTGGCTCTTATCATACTTTTAACCATTTACAAAACCGGGATGCTCCCAGGGGCATCAGCCACAAGCGGAATTGGTTCAGCCGTAGGAACAAATAGCATTTTAAGATTGATGGCAGTGTTAGTTTTCTCTCTTCAGCATAGCAGTCTACTAGGCTCGATAGCCTTTAGAATCAGGGTTAGTTTTGGCTTGTGAATTTAGCTGAGCTGTGACAGGATATATCAAAAATGTGGATATATTTATGAAATTCAAAATTTTGACTGGATGCGTGACAGGGTTAGTTGTTTTTTGTACCACCAATGTACTTTTTTGTCAACCCAGTTCTGCGGGAAATGAGAACTTTTTTAACAGTGGTACTCTCAAATATATTAGCACTGGGATGATGAATGCAGAACCCGTGGTGTGCGCTGCTGTTAATCAAGATGATACTTGTACGAATAGGACTTTGCTATTGACTCTGAAGCAGGGGAGTGATGCTGACGCTACCTTGAAAAAACTGCCAAAAGTTGACTTAACAGTTGTAGAGTTTACCAACAGTCAAAAGTACAGCGTTGCTAACATTGCCAACTCAGATTTGGCGGCACGGGAAAAAGCTGAAGATTTTTTTACTCAGGGTGAGCAAAAATATAAAAAAGGAGATTATCAGGGTGCTATAGCCGCTTACACTCAAGCAATTGGGCTTAATCCTAATTATGCAGAAGCCTATAATGGCCGGGGAAATGCCCGCTATAGTTTAGGAGACAATAAGGGTGCTGTAGCTGATTTCAACGAAGCTTTGCGAATTAATCCTAACTATGTAGAAGCCTACACCAGCCGGGGGAATGCCCGCGATGACTCAGGAGACAGCCAGGGCGCTATAGCCGATTACAACGCAGCTTTACGAATTAATCCCAACGATGCCTCTGCCTACTACAACCGGGGAGTTACCCGCTCTCGTTTGGGAGACAACAAGGCTGCTGTAGCCGATTACACCGAAGCTTTGCGAATTAATCCTAACTATGCCGATGCATACAACAACCGGGGACTTGACCGCTATAAATTAGGAGACAAGCAGGGTGCTGTAGCCGATTTCAACGAAGCTTTGCGAATTAATCCTAACTTACCCCAAGCCTACGGCAACCGGGGAATCGCCCGTTCTGAGTTAGGAGACAACCAGGGTGCTGTAGCGGATTTCAACGAAGTTTTACGAATTAATCCTAACGATGCTTTTGCTTACTACCAGCGGGGGAGTATCCGTTCTGTTTCAGGAGACAACCAGGGTGCTGTAGCGGATTTTAACGAAGCTTTACGAATTAATCCTAACTTATTCCAAGCCTACGGCAACCGGGGACTGGCCCGCTCTGAGTTAGGAGACAAGCAAGGTGCGATCCTCGATTTCAACGAAGTTTTACGAATTAATCCTAACGATGCCCTTGCTTACTACCACCGGGGGATTATCCGTTATGTTTCAGGAGACAATCAGGGTGCTGTAGCCGATTTTAACGAAGCTGTGCGAATCAATCCTAACTCTGCCGAAGCATACACGAACCGGGGGAATGCTCGCGATGATTTAGGAGACCGTCAGGGTGCACTTGCCGATTACGATCGAGCTTTGCAAATTAATCCTAACTTTGCCAGTGCCTACTTAAACCGGGGCATTACCCGCTTTCGTTTAGGAGACACGCCAGGTGCTGTAGCCGATTACAATGCAGCTTTGCGAATCGATCCTAACTTAGCCGGCGCCTACTTGAGCCGGGGAATTGCCCGCGCTGAGGGGGGAGACAAGCCCGGGGCGAGGCAAGACTTTCAGAAAGCAGCAGACTTATTTCAGCAGCAAGGTAATAAAGATAACTATCAAAAAGCCATTAACAATTTGAGAAAACTTCAATAAACTGCAACAACTCCCCAAAGGTCGATCGCACTACTAAGCGCTATAGCCTGTTTAACACCTGTAAAATCCTTTGTCCTTCCATCTTAGGGAACTTTGTACGAATAAAATAGCTTTGAACTTTCTGCCAGTCGATCGCTTACAATTAGTGTAGAAAGGCGAGTAGGTTTAATTTCAAAGCTATTTTATTCCCAGGTAAAATCAATGATTTTTTTTAACAAACTTCCGCTCTCGTTAATTGGTGCAATTGCCATAATTGCGATCGCACAACCAACCCCAGTTTTGGCTATATCTGCTCAGGTTCAGAGTTCGTTTGTGCTGACACAGACGAAAGCTGAGGATTTCTTTATTCTGGGTGAGGCAAAGTATAAAAAAGGAGATTATCAAGGTGCTGTAGCCGCTTACACTCAAGCACTTGCCCTCAATCCTAATTATGCCGAAGCCTACAACAGTCGGGGTCTTTCTCGCTATTATTTAGGAGACAATCAGGGTGCGATCGCCGATTACACCGAAGCTTTACGAATTAATCCTAACTTAGCCTTTGCCTACAACAACCGGGGAATTTATCGCAATGACTCAGGAGATACCAAGGCTGCAATCGCCGATTTCAACACCGCTTTACGAATTAATCCTAATTATGCCAATGCCTACAACAACCGAGGAGTGGCCCGCTATCGTTTAGGAGACAACCAAGGTGCGCTCGCCGATTACACCGAAGCTTTGCGGATTAATCCTAACTTGCGCGATGCCTACCACAACCGGGGAAATCTCCGCTTGAAGTCAGGAGATTATCAAAGTGCGATCGCAGATTACAGCGAAGTATTGCGAATTAATCCTAACTTTATCTTTGCCTACGTTGGTCGTGGAAATGCCCGCTCTGAATTAGGAGACAAAAAGGGTGCGCTCGCCGATTTCACCGAAGCTTTGCGAATCGATCCTAACGATGCGTCTATCTA
The DNA here is from genome assembly GCF_036700905.1 of Microcoleus sp. S13_C3. Lineage (NCBI taxonomy): Bacteria > Bacillati > Cyanobacteriota > Cyanophyceae > Oscillatoriales > Microcoleaceae > Microcoleus > Microcoleus sp. S13_C3. The sequence goes on from NZ_JAUBPT010000073.1 coordinate 2,851, forward strand.
CTATAACCGGGGAAATACCCGCAATGATTTAGGAGACAATCAGGGTGCGCTCACCGATTTCACCGAAGCTTTGCGAATCGATCCTAACCATGCCCAAGCCTACTACAACCGGGGAATTGTCCGCTCTGAATTAGGAGACAAGCAGGGTGCTGTAGCTGATTACAACGAAGCTTTGCGAATTAATCCTAACCAGGCCCAAGCCTACAACAATCGGGGAAATATCCTCCGCAGTTTAGGAAGCAACCAGGATGCACTCGCCGATTTCAACGAAGCTTTACGAATTAATCCTAACTTGTTCCAAGCCTACTACAACCGGGGACTTACCCGCCGCAGTTTAGGAGACAAACAGGGTGCACTCGCCGATTACAACGAAACTTTGCGAATTAATCCTAATTATGGCGATGCCTACAAAAGCCGGGGAAATCTCCGCTCTGAATTGGGAGACAAACAGGGTGCACTCGCCGATTTCACCGAAGCTTTGCGAATTAATCCTAACTATGGCGCAGCCTACGTCAACCGGGGAGTGGCCTACTATGATTTGGGAGATTACCAGCGTGCTATAACCGATTACAGCGAAGCTTTACGAATTAATCCTAACGATGGTCTAGCCTACCACAATCGGGGAGTAGCGCGGGTTAGGTTAGGAGAATTTCAGAGTGCGATCGGCGATTACACCGCAGCTTTGCGAATTAATCCTAATGATGGTCTAGTCTACCACAACCGGGGAGTGGCCCGCCGCGATTCAGGAGACAAGCCTGGGGCGATTCAAGACTTTCAGAAAGCAGCAGATTTATTTCAGCAGCAAGGAGATAAAGATAGCTATGAAAGAGTTATTAACCTTCTGAGGAAACTTCAATAAGCTGCCAAAACTCCCCAACGGTCGATCGCACTACTAATCGCTCAAAAATAGAATACCCCGATCCCCGACTTTTTTAAGAAGTTGGGGATCTAATTAAAGATTATCGGAATCAGACAATTTAATTTTTTTTTCGTTATTATTTATACCGACTTCAGAGCGACATAAGTCGCTCCTACTGCAATCAAATTTCTATTTTATATATTTCGCACTGCCCCCCCTGCGATCGCCGTTAAAATCGCCACGCCAAAAGCCAGCCGATACCACACAAACACCCATGTATTTTGAGTTTGCAGGAACTTCATCAGCCACGCGATCGACAAATAAGAAAACACAAATGCCGAAATCGTTCCCACTATCAAAGCTGCAACTCCAGCATCGCCGATTCCTTCTCCCAAAGCACCCTTCAATTCCACTAATCCAGCCAGAGTAATTGCCGGAATTCCCAATAAAAAAGAAAACCGCGCGGCGGCGGGCCTTTCCAATCCTATAAACAATCCTGCTGTTAGGGTAGAACCCGATCGCGAACACCCCGGAATCAATGCCATTGCTTGAGCTAATCCCATCAAAATACCGTCTTGAACAGTTAATTTTTCATAAGTGCGATGGCGCTTGCCAATTTTTTCTGCTATTGCTAACAGCAGCGACATGACGATCGAAGCAATGGCGATGCTGGCCAAACTTCTTAGCGGCGACTTGTCAAAATCGGGAACCAATATCTTGATTAGCAGCCCAAAAAAGACTACAGGTATTGTTCCCAAAGCAATTCCCAAGGCGATCCGAAACTCTTGTGATTCGTAGTCCCGTCGCATCACGGCATCTACAGCACCCAAAGTTATAGTTGTCAAGTCTTTCCAGAAATACCAAAGCACTGCCACAATACTGCCCAACTGAATTACAGCAGTATAAGCAACCCCCGGATCGCCCCATCCCAGGGCGATCGGCACTACCTTTAAATGAGCGCTGCTGCTGATGGGCAAAAACTCGGTTAGTCCTTGTACAATTCCTAAAACAATCGCCTGCAACAGATTGATTTGAGTGGGCCCGGAAACATCAGCAGCGGGCGTTTGGGCCAGGAGTGCGTCAAGCAAAGCTATCATTAGTTGTGAATTCCCAGTTGTCAGTTTCTAGTTATCAATTGGATTTAAGATTTTGCACCTTTCTGAGAAGCTAGAAGTCCATCCCACGCATAAATTTTATTGTGGCGCGGACACTTCCAGCCCGCCCCTGAAAGGCCGATCGCATATAGTGCTCTTCGGTCAGTAGAATTGCCTTGTCGATCGCCACTATCAGCAATTTACGATCGTCGAGCCGAAACTACTTTAACCTACTCACCAAAATTTGCCTACATTTTGCTGATAAACTTAGGAAAGTTTTTGCATCTGATTTCGCTTTCCTTACAGCAACGGCCTACACCCTATGATATTTCCTGAGAACAAAAATTCAATTGTTACTCCTGCTTCTGGTCTGGGCTTGCTGAGGCGAATCTTGTCAGCCAGTCTTTTAACAGTGACGATCGCACTTAGCTTGATACTGCTAAGCGGAACGGCCCCAGCCTTGGCAACTCTCACCGACGATCGCTTTGACGGTACAATTTTTGCCCTCTACGCCGGCAACGGTTCCCTAGTTCCTCCTAAAGTCAAACTCACAGATTCTTTCAAACGAAATAAACCCGTATTGTTAGTGTTTTACACTGACGACAGCAGCGACTCCAAGCAATACGCGATCGTCGTCTCTCAACTCCAGGAATTTTACGGCCGCGAAGCCGACTTTATGCCCATAACAATTGACTCTTTGCCTCCGCAACCGTCACCAGAAATCACCGAACCAAGCCATTATTACGAAGGTTTCGTACCTCAAACTGTCATCCTAGACCAATCGGGAAAAGTAGTTTTTAATGAGAAAGGACAAATACCATTTGAACAGGTAGATGATGCTTTTCGGAAAGTATTTGACTTGCTGCCCAGGGAAAAATCAATCCCGCTCAAACGCCGCGTGGTGAACGAACTTAATGTTGAATTATCGAAGTAAAATGTTGCAATAAGTAAGCTAATTTCACCAAACGAAATACCCCAGAGACCAGACTTGTTAAAGAAGTCTGGTCTAGATTAGCTATCAAACCAATTAAGTATCAAAAATGAAGTCGGAAATCAAAATCTTATTAATCGCGGTTGTGACTGTATTTTTAATTTTAGAAACTGCCGAAGTTGGGCGATCGATAATTAGCGCTTTTCCTGACAGCAGTTCCCGCCAACCTTTAGCTTTAAATCAATATACAGGCGTTGCCTATCTCGATTCGGCTTCCTGTACTGGTTCGCTGCTAACGGGAGGGTTGTACGTTCTCACGGCGGCCCACTGTCTGAATGAAGGCGGAGTTAAGGTTCCTGCTGAAACGGCAATTAAAGCAATTTTTAAATTGCCTAGCGGTGAAGTTACCATCCCCGTTAGCAAATATTATATCCATCCGGGCTGGACTGGTTACGAATCGGAAGTTGGCAACGATATTGCTATTTTGAAGCTGAAAAAAGCCGCGCCGCCAAGAATCGAACAGTACGAGATAAATAGAAAAAAAAATGAAGTAGGCAAAGTATTGACAAAAGTTGGATACGGATATACCGGTTTAGGTGCAAAGGGACAAGATGAAAATTCTAATGCTAAGGCCAAAAGATATAGCGGACAGAATCGCTATGATGCTTTAATTGATATTTTGAAAGATGCTACAGAATCAGATATGTCGGAATTGGTTTTGGGAAGTCAATTAATCTTTGATTTTGACGCGGGAACTAGCGAACAGGATGCTTTGGGAAGGCATTTTCCGAGGTTGCGCGATCGGGGTTTGGGGAAAAATGAGATAGCTACGGCTAGCGGAGATTCCGGCGGGCCTTCGTTTGTTGACGGGAAGATTGCGGGGATTAGTTCTTGGGGTTATAGCGATCGAGGATTTTTCAAAACAAACATTGCCGATATTGATAAAATTGACGATAATGGCAGTTTTGGGGAAATTTCCGGCGACACGCGGGTATCATTTTATGCTAGTTGGATCGATCGGGTGACCAAACATTCCTGATAGGGATAGCCCTAGACGCATGGGGGCCCAGAAATTGGTTTTGATGGACTATCAGACTTAATTGCAGCGCGCTAACTCTGTAAAAAACCCGGTTTCGAGAAGTCGGAGTGCGTCCAGAACTCATAGGGATTTAAGTTAATTGCGACATTCGGGAATAAGTCGAATTTCATAATTCCATTCCTTTCAATCCCTTATAGGGATTTAGGTTAATTGCGGGCCTCGGCGGGAGACAAAGGAATTTTAGAAAAAGGGGTTTCAATAATTCTTGTGATTCAATCGTTCTCTGGTCAGCTTGAAACAATCCCGCCATTGCTTACAACTTAAACTCCCTCTAACGGCTTTCTGTGCAACCACAACGACCCTGTTACTAAATTACCCTCCAACCCCACCGTTTTAACTGCCTGCATCACCCCCGGCCATTCCGGTTGATAGTCATCGCAGAACAGATAGCCACCTGGTTTAAGCTTAGGATACCAGTTCAGCAGATCGGCTTTGACAGAATCGTAATCATGGGCGGCATCAATTAATACCAGGTCGAGGGATTGTGGCTCAAATTTTGCTGCTGCTTCCGTGGTACTCATCGCCAGAGTATAAATTTTATCTTTTACCCCAAAGCGTTCAATATTAGTGTTAAAGGCTTCTAATAAATTACTGATGTTTAAATTCCATTGTTTATGTTCGGGAGACCCTTGAAAATGATCGACGCAGTATAGCAGGCTGTTCGGTGGTAAGACGGCTGCGATCGCTACACTACTACGACCTTGAAACGATCCCAGCTCAACTAATTTTGAGTTAGGAGGTAATTTTTTCACAAAACTTTGGATTGCGATCGCTTGGGACAAATCAAACCAACCCTTGATTTGATTCCATTCAGCGACGCCAGTAAAATCGTATTTCATAGTCATGGGTCAACCGATTTTAGATTTTAAATTAACATTTGCCTGTAGCAGACTGAAAGCAAAATGGGATTAAATCGTTTTTAAACGCTTAATATAAGACTTCATATCTTCTCGACCCTGATACTGGATCGAAAGTCCTGTACACCAGATTACCTTTCCAGCCTTCGGCTTGTCAATAGCAATTTTTTCATATTCAATCCAAAACGTTATACTGTAATACTTTCAGCTTTGACGCGCCGCTTTTTTTCAGACTGCTAGAGGCATCAAATCACGATCGCTCCGAATTTATACCACCCAAAGAATTTGGCGGCAAAATAGATCAGAACCCTTAAACTTCAAACCATGACCAAAACCTTAATTCCCGTAATACTCGCCGGCGGTAAAGGCGAACGCTTCTGGCCCCTCAGCCGCAAGCAGCGCCCCAAGCAGTTTTTGAGTCTCGACGGTAGTGGCAAGAGTTTGCTGCAAGCTACAGCGGAAAGACTATTAACATTAGGTAACGGCTGGGACGATTTGTGGGTGGTAACGTCGGAAATGTTGGCTGCGGGAGTCCGCGAACAGTTGCCGCTGTTACCTCCTGAGAATTTGCTGGCGGAACCGGAGGGCCGGGATACTGCGCCGGCGGTGGCCTGGACTGCTATAGAAACTGCCAAGCGTTACGGTGAGGATGCGGTGGTGGGTTTTTTCCCGGCGGATCACTGGATTGGGGAACCACAGGAGTTTGTTAAGACTTTGGAGGCGGCGGCGGAGTTGGCGAAAAATCAGGATGCGATCGCCACTTTGGGAGTAAAACCGAGTTATGCTTCCACTGGTTACGGCTACATCGAACAAGGCGAGGAAATTGGCAGTTTTGGGGGTTTTCCGGCCTATCGGGTGGCGAGGTTTACGGAAAAGCCCGATCGCACAACTGCTGAAGAATTTGTAGCCAGCGGCAAGTTTAGTTGGAACGGGGGCATTTTTGTATTTCGAGTCGGAACTGTCTTGACAGAATTGCGTAATCATGTACCGGAAATGATGGCAGCTTTGGAAGCAAAAGGCGCGCAGGCTTACTCGGAATTACCCAAAATTAGCATCGATTACGCGCTGATGGAGAAGACGCAAAAGGCTTGTGTTCTGCCCGTAGGCTTTAGCTGGGACGATTTGGGAGATTGGAATGCGATCGGCCGTTTGCTGCAAGGAGATAAGCCGAATGTGGAGTTAGCAAAACACGTCGGAATTGATACGAAAGGTGGCATTTTTTATGCAGCCGATGAGAATGAGGTGATTGTCACCATTGGTCTAGAAGATGTGGTAGTTGTCAGAGATGGCAATGTAACTTTGATTGTGAAAAAAGATAGGACGCAGGAGATTAAACAGGTAATTAAGGTGTTGGGAGAAGATGAAAAATTGAAAGATTTATTGTGATAGAAAAATGGCGATTCTCAATCGCCATTTGAAATTACAATAAATCCCGGAAAAAGCTACATCCAAAAAATTATAAAACAGGGTGTTTTTCCAGAAGCTGTTAAAGAGGTTGAACCGGGCGAGCGTAAAACCCATCATTTAATGGTCTTACAGACTAGACTGAGGTTCGGTTTCCCATGTATAATAACTTAAATTATGGAATCAAGCGGTTGAGTACAGAGCGCTATAGAGAAAATAAGCCAATGAACACCTACTTTCAATCCCCTGCTGTCACTCTCTACCAAGGTGACTGCTTAGATGTATTAAACTCACTGCCTAATAATTGTGTCAATCTAATTCTGACAGACCCCCCCTATCATTCTACTAAAAAAGATAACATTACGGGCGACAAAAGATTTAAAAATGATCGAGATTACCTTCACTGGTTAGACAATATAGCCGAGCAATGGCAGCGGGTATTAGCTCCCAATGGCTCTCTCTACTGTTTTGCCTCTAATAAAATGGCAGCCAAAATTGAGGTAATGTTAGGTGAAAGATTTAATGTCCTAGCTTCAATTACTTGGACAAAACCCAATGAACCAGGCTATGATGGATGGAAGCAAAAGGCAAAAAAAGAAAATTTAAGGAGTTGGTATCATCATTCGGAACGGATTATTTTTGCTGAATCAGCATCAGCGGAAAACAACAAACAATCAGCTTTTGGTAGCTTGCTCAGAAAAACCCGCGAAGCTGCAGGGATCTCAACTATTCAGCTAACAGAAGCTATTGGTGAGTATGGGAGTGTCAATCACGGTGGTGCAGTATCGAATTGGGAGACCGGCAGAAACATCCCCAGTCCTGAACAATATCAAAAACTGAAATCGGTGTTGTCTAAATTTAGCCCCCAAGTCCCAGAATTACCTGATTATCAAGAAATAATCAGACCTTTTTCTGTAACTGCCGATATACCATACACCGATGTTTGGGATTTCCCAACAGTTAGACCTTACCGGGGTAAACACCCAGCAGAAAAGCCATTAGATATGATTACTCATATTATTGAAGCCAGTTCTTATTCGGGTGATATGGTGCTGGATTGCTTTGCAGGTTCAGGTGTTGTTGGACAAGCAGCCCAAATGTTAGGTCGTAAAGCTATGCTGATTGAGATTGAAGAAAGTCTGTGTCACAAAATAACTTTACGGTGTTCTGATATATCACAGCCATTACCAAAGTCTAAAACATCAGAATTTGACTGGAAAAAGGAATTTTTGTTTCAAAACTTATTAAATAATGTGTCTTCGGAAAAATAATTAATTAATGATTTTTCCGTTATTTGTGAGGACTTCTTCCATCCATTTTAATGTGCGTTTAACTCCCCAGTCTCTAGCTGCTGCATTACAGTGATGATGTCCCCATCCCAAATTGTAACGACAGTGATTATATACTCCGGCTTTGAGTTCCTTAACATGAAATAAATTTGCTGTGGTAACTGTCAAATCAGGTACATTTCGACCTTCAGCTTGTTCCACGCGGGACGCCAGCTCTTGAGCTAGGATAGGCTTCAAGCAAAGAGGGCAAACGGTACGCTGTTGGCTATCTATTATTCGGTTTTTCTGAAGTAGCGTAAGATCGCTCAGTCCCATGTCCTGACATTTATCTTCGATTCTTGCCTTGCATTCTTCAGGATTCAGTGTGCCTTCTTCTCGCGCCATATCAATAATTCCCTCGGTTTGCCACACAAGGAAAGATAACTGATATCTAGTAGCTTCTATTTCTGTTTTTGAAGCATACTCATAAATCCTAATTCCTGCCCCTTGACCGCCAGTTTTGCTATCTATGTACCCATGCCTTTCAAGAGAGTCTCCAGGACTGGTAGTATCTGGTACGCGGGCAAGGTATTGACCTCCTAGTGGTGGAATTCGAGAATGGGCGGGATGCCAACCATAGTGACTTGGAGGGTAGCGAATCCATTGAGGTCTAGTTTCATAAAATACTAATAAATCTTTTCCTAGCTGTAAGTCTTTTGGTAAATCTAATTTAGAGGTTGGAGGAGTGTCCGAAAAGTATTCCTCTGGATGGGCAAGAACTATGTAACCATTTTCAAATCCTTCGGGTGGTGGGACAACCCCAACTTTCCACGAACTCAGCGGTATTAGGACTGTACTAGATCGGAGGACGCGGTTTTGATAAACAGTATCTTTCTCTGCACCTCTGGTTTGACCTGTCTTTTCAACTTTTCTCGCTATTGCTGCTGGCAGACCAAGTTTATAGCTCAACCGAGTATTTTTAGCTTTAGCATTTTTTTTAGCTGTCACTCTTCTACCTCTATACCATAGTTAGCAAAGAGCTCAGAAATAGATATATCCAGGGCTTTTGTTAGATTGTCAATATTTTCCAAAGATGGATTGCGCTGACCTCTTTCTATGCTCGAAATGTAAGTACGATGAAGTCCTGAAATTTCGGCTAGGTGTTCTTGTGATAGATCGAGTTCTCGCCGACGCCGCCTTATGGCTTTTCCAAAACGCTTTTTGATATCTATTTCACTTTTTTGCTTCAAGGTACAATTATCAAAAAATGTAGACAATAAATCTACAGACTATAAATAAACTTTTATAGACAATAAGTCTACAGATTATAAGTCAATTAATGAATACTATAAGTAACAAAGCGGTCTGAAAATGTTTCCGAGACGAGGAAATTCTCAACAGCAATTCTGCTACCCAAAATACGCGCGTGCGAAGCTATCCCGTAGGGAATCGCGCCCCATTCGCACCACGCCCAAGTTATTCCCCAAGACACTGGTCAGCTTGGTCAACAGCGCTATCCTAGTAGTTATATAGCCCTTAAACCCGATCGACCCGGAGGCCCCTTGTTTAGCCTAGTTCAAAACAATTCTCGCAAAGGAGAAATTCTAGAGGTCGTCTTCCGCAACGGTTGGGACTACATGAAAAGCCTCCTAACCGGCCGCAAAACCGACGCACCCAGTCTCCCAACTCCAGCAGTTCTCCGCAACATCCTCGTCGAATTAGGCCCAGTATTTGTCAAATTAGGACAATTGCTGAGTACCCGTCCTGACCTTTTACCGGCCAGCTATATCGAAACTCTCTCCACGCTACAAGCGGAAGTGCCGCCCGTACCGTGGTCGCAAGTAGAAGCAATCGTCCGCCAGGAACTCACACAATCTCTCGAAAATACCTTCGCCAAATTTAACACCGAAGCCATCGCCGCAGGTTCGATCGCCCAAACCCACAAAGCTACTTTAAAAGACGGCCGCGAAGTCGCCCTCAAAGTACAGCGCCCCGGTATTGATATTGTCATCGAACAAGACATCGCCGTGCTCCGAGGTTTGGCAGAACTTGTCATGCTCACAGACTTCGGTCAACAATACGATATTGTCGCCCTAGCTGAAGAATTTGCGATCGCCCTGCGTGCAGAACTAGACTTCATTCAAGAAGCCAGCTACACAGACGAACTGCGCCGCAATTTATCTAAAAGCCGCTGGTTTGACCCCACACAAGTTGTCTTACCAGAAATTAACTGGGAGTTAACCACAAAAAAACTCTTAGTAATGGAGTGGCTGAACGGAGTCCCGATTTTGTTAGGCGATTTGCAAGGAATTCGCCACAAAGGAGATATAAATGCCGAACGCGAAGAAATTACAACGCTACTTTGCCGCGTTTTCTTCCAGCAGTTATATATCGACGGATTCTTTCACGCAGACCCGCATCCCGGCAATTTATTTTATCTCAAAGACGGCCGGATAGCTTTGCTGGACTGCGGCATGGTCGGCAGATTAGACCCGCGCACTCAGCAGAATTTGACAGAAATGTTGCTGGCAATTGTCGATTTAGACGCTCAGCGCTGCGCTCAATTAACTTTGGAAATGGCAGAATTTGCTCAGCCGACAAGTTTAGTTAATCTAGAGAACGATTTGGCTCGAATGCTCCGCAAGTATTACAATGTGAGCTTGTCGCAAATGAACTTGTCAGAAATATTTTATGAGGTGCTGGAAATCACCAGAAAAAATAAAATTCGGCTGCCCAGCAATCTCGGTTTGTATGCAAAAACTCTAGCTAATTTGGAAGGACTAGCGCGCTCTTTTAATCCCAGGTTTAATATTGTAGAGCAGGTGAAACCGCTGATGACCGATATGTTTCGGCGTCAGTTATTCGGAGATGACCCGATACAAGCTTTGTTGAGAACTGCGCTGGATCTGAAAAGCTTGTCTTTGCAATCCCCGCGACAGGTGGAAGTGCTTTTAGACCGGGTTACGTCGGAAACTTTGAAGTGGAACTTGACACTAAAAGAACTCGATCCGCTACGTCGCACTCTGGGGGATTCTGCCAACCGACTTTCTTTTAGTATTGTCGTGGGTTCGCTGATTATAGGGGCTGCAATTATTTCTTCTAACGCACAAACTTCTCAGCTATCTTTTCTGAGCACGGGTTTGTTTGGGGCGGCGAGTTTTTTGGGTTTTTGGTTGATTATTAGTATTCTCAGGTCAGGGCGTTTGCGGAGTTGATTGAAAAGGGGAAATAGGGAAAATAATGAGATATAGCAATCCTTTCGGGAAACGCGCAACTGGCTTTTTTGTGAAGGAACCGCGAAGACTCTCTTGACGCGAATGCTGAGAAGAGAAGAGAAAGATTTCACAATTGATGCTAGGAGTGCTATAGCATCCTCAACTATTAAGCAACATCTCTGACTTAAGATAGGCGATCGCCCGCAGCAGCTAAGTCTAAGCTAGAAATTGTTCCATAAACCTAATTGAGGAAAAAAAGATGAGTAGCGGTCACGCCAGCCATAAAGGCTCTTCCACAAAACCCAATACCAACACTAACGGTCAAATTACATCTCCTGACGACCAACCCGCTGACCCGCTAAATCAAGAAACATCCGGTTATCCGTTCCATAACGAAGCAATGGAAAATCCTGTTGCTACTGCGCGGCCCGACGAAGACGCTGAGTCTGGCGAAGAACAGCAATAGTTATATCGATTAAATAGGCCTCGATATGCTATCTGCGACGCGGTTGATTAGATGTTTGATCAAAATCCGGTTTGTACTAATTACATCTTGCACTTGCATAGTCCGCCAGGGATTTGAATCTCCGGCGGGCTCTTCGGGCAGGTTCAGTAGTACCTCATATCAAATCCGTTGACATCGGAATTATTATCTCTCTCTTCTCTTTCTCTGTCTCCTCTGTGCCCTCTGTGGTTTAATCATTCCGATACAACCGGAATTGATATCACAGCTTCATAACCAAGGACTAAAGTCCTTACTACAAAACTATTTAACATCTAAAATTCAAGTTAGGAATTATTGAGAAATGAGCGAGATTAACCAACTATTTCAAAAAGACAAATTGCCGGAATTGGGGTTAGTCTGCATTACAACATCCAATGAAGTTCGCTTTCGCACTGTCACGCGGAAACGACTTTTACAGCTTTCGGAAACTGAACAAGAAACTGTATTGATCGAGCTTTATACAGACAACTTAAAGCGCCTTGACAAAGCGATCGACTTCTGTTCCGTTAATCAGATTAAGCTCTACCGCATGACTTCTGCACTGTTCCCTTTTGCAGATACAGATTTGGGGGAAGCAGTGCTACACTCCATGACTGAGGAATTGTGGACTACGGGCGATCGCGCTCTTTCTTTAGGCATCCGCTTGGTACTCCACCCGGATCAATTTGTCGTCCTCAGTTCCGACAAGCTTTCTGTGGTTGAAAACAGCATTAAAATTCTCGCGACTCATGCTTTAATTTTAGATATGTTGGGACAACCCCGATCGCCCCAGGCACTGATGAACATTCACGGCGGCAAGAGCGATCGCACTTCGCAGCTTAAATCAGTCATCCGCGACTTGCCAGAATCCATTCGATCGCGCTTAACCTTTGAAAATGACGAATACGCTTACAGTTCCTCGGAAATTTTAGAAGTTTGTCTCGATACCGGCGTACCAATGGTTTTTGACGCCCACCACCACGTCATTCACGAACATTTAGAAACTTACGACGATCCCAGCGTTGCCGAAATGCTCGCAGCAGCCCGCACAACTTGGTCTGTTCCTGAATGGCAATTAGTACACATATCGAATGGCAGAGAATTTTTTGCCGATCCGCGCCACAGCGATTTAATTACAGAAATGCCTAATTGTTATTATCAGGCTCCTTGGATTGAAGTAGAAGCTAAATTCAAAGAATTAGCTATTGAAAAGTTGCGCGCCGAATGGTTGTCTGCGAATGTTCCACAATTTAGCAATGTCTCCTAGGGGCGGGTTTTACAAACCATCTTTGCCTAACACCAATAATCTCCAAAACCCGCCCCACCCAACGGTAAATCGCGATGTCTCGTAGGGGCGGGTTTTACCAACAATCATTGCCTAACACCAATAATCTCCAAAACCCGCCCCGCCCAACGGTAAATCCCAATCTACCTTTTTGTTAATACAACTATAAAATTATGTGCGGAAGATTCACTTTAACTACTTCAGGTCAAATCATCGCCGAATTCTTCAAACTGTCGGAAGTTCCCGACATCAAACCGCGATACAATATAGCCCCAACTCAATCAGTTGCCACAGTAACAGTTGAACCCGAAAAAATGCAGCGACAGTTCCAATTTATGCGCTGGGGTTTGATTCCAAGTTGGGCAAAAGACATGAAAATAGGCACTCGCATGATTAATGCGCGATCGGAAACTGTAGCCGAAAAACCTGCTTTTCGCAGCGCCATCAAGCACAGGCGATGTTTGATAGTCGCTGACGGTTTCTACGAATGGCAGCAGCAGGGAAAGAACAAACAGCCTTACTATTTTCAAAAGGCAGATGGCGAACCTTTTGCTTTTGCCGGTTTGTGGGAAAATTGGGAATCTCCTGAAAAAGAAAACATTGTATCTTGCAGTATAATTACTACTGCTGCTAACGAAACAGTGCAGCCGATGCACGATCGAATGCCTGTGATTCTCCCCGACAGCGATTGGGAACAGTGGCTAGATCCTTCTGTTAAAAATGCTCAGGAAGTTTTGCCCTTGTTAAAGCCCTATGCTTCCGAAGCGATGAAAGCAAAGGCCGTAAGTGCGATCGTCAACAGTCCAAGTAGAGACACTCCCGAATGTATTAGCGATCGGCAATAAATCATTGCAGCGGACAAAACCGCGAGAGTTTGAGTTATCATGTAAAATGATGTTTGAGTTGTAGCTTAGGTTTTCTAAATCGCAGTTTAACTCAGTTGTTATTTCTCAAACATTTTTTTCATCTTAACATCAGTTAGAAGACAAAAAATATGATCGGATACGTTACACTGGGTACCAACGATATTGAAAGTGCAGCCAAGTTTTATGATGCTTTGCTTGCTGAAATTGGCGCTGGACGATTCATGGAATTCGACGGATTTATCGCATGGGGTGTTTCTCCAGATCGACCAGCACTTGCTATTACAAAACCCTTTGATGGTAACACAGCAACTGTTGGCAATGGAGTAATGATAGCTCTTCAAGTTGACAGTCCAGAAAAAGTCAACTTAGTTTATAACAAAGCGATCGAACTTGGGGCTCAGGATGAAGGTCCAGCAGGACCAAGAGGCGTGTTGCCGGGGTTTTATGCGGGATATTTTCGGGATCTTGATGGGAACAAGCTGAACGTGTTTTGTATGACTCAACCAAACACTTAAAATTTTTATTTTTCGTGAGGTTCGCAGAAAAAAAAGCTATTTCCGTTTGTTAGCTATTAGTTATCAATTCCTAAATAAGAGTTGATAACTAATAACCAATGACTAATGACTAATGACTAATAACTAAATTAGCTATCGTACATCCGCGCTTCAGCAGCCTCGGGATTTTCCTCGCAATACTCGTCAAAAGCCGTTTTTTCAAGCTTCATCGATCGCTGGTGAGAAGCCTCAGCCTGCATTTCCTCTACAATATCCCACGCTACCGCACACTCTCTAGAGGTAGCGCCTTTTTCGGCACAGATATTTCTGGCATCCGCGATCGCCTGTTCGATTTGTTCCTCAAATAAAACACTCTTCGGCTTCTCAAGAAAATCGCTTTTTGTCAATATATCCGTGACCGAAATAATGCCCACTAGCTCGTCCTTAATCACCGGCGCCCGGCGGATGCGGGTATTCGCGAACAACCTAGCCACATATTCCACGCCCAAGTCGGGATTCACCGTGATGCACGGTTTGGTCATAATCTCGAAGACGCGGACTTTTTTCGGGTCTACTCCGTAGGCTGCTACTTTATAGACAATATCCGTTTCGGTCACAATGCCGTAGGCATCTTGTTCGTGGCGGCGTTCCACAATCAACGCGCGCAAACACAAATCGTTCATCATCGCCACCGCTTCAGCTACCGTTGCTGAACCGCGAATGGTAACAACATCTGTGGTCATAATGTCTTGGGCTTTCATCATCATTGTTTATTGCTTCCCGCTTATAAAGTCTACTGCGTCCCGATTTGGGCCTGTCCATTTGATTTGCGATCATCATTAGGACTTACCCTCACAAACCCGGTTTCTACCAAAATTTTGGGTTTAGTAACGATAAATTCCGGGTTAGCAACCAGGTTTCTGAGAAATCGTGCATCGCAAACTAATCATAAAACCTTTAACGGCACTCGGAATGATAAGTTGCCTGAAACAGCCCCTCGCTCCCCCGGAAGCCCTGGAGTCCGCGATTTAGCCCTGGCTCAGACGGGGCTAGCGTGCGATCCTCCAAGCAAGAGTGAAGTATTGGGGCGATCGATCTTTGAGCTTGTTGGACTCAGATTTTCCAGCCCCAGTCTGAAAGAAGCAAAAGTTAACACAAACTAACCAACTGCTTGCGCTCGCACAGATCCCCAGCTCTGATAAACTTGATGGCTGGGAGTGCAAAATAGCACAAGGCACGCATCAGCAGTTGGGAGGATCTAGTTCGTGGACAATGTAATCGGTTTAGAGATCATCGAAGTAGTTGAGCAGGCAGCCATCGCTTCCGCTCGCTTGATGGGCAAAGGCGAGAAAGATGAAGCCGACAGAGTGGCTGTAGAAGCCATGCGGGAGCGCATGAACAAAATTCATATGCGGGGCCGCATCGTGATCGGCGAAGGCGAGCGCGATGACGCACCGATGCTTTACATCGGGGAACAAGTAGGTATTTGTACCCGCGAAGATGCCAAAGATGTCTGCAACCTAGATGAATTGATCGAAATTGACATCGCTGTTGACCCCTGCGAAGGTACTAACCTGGTGGCTTACGGTCAAAACGGTTCGATGGCAGTTTTGGCAATTTCTGAAAAAGGTGGTTTGTTTGCGGCACCGGATTTCTACATGAACAAATTGGCTGCTCCGGCGGCTGCTAAGAATCATGTAGATATTCGCAAAACGCCGACTCAAAACCTCAAAATTATCTCTGATTGTCTCGGCCGCGGTGTTGAAGATTTGGTGGTGGTGGTCATGGATCGCCCCCGACACAAAGATTTAATTAATGAAATTCGGCAAGCGGGTGCAAGAGTTCGGCTGATCAGCGACGGCGACGTTTCGGCAGCAATTTCTTGCGCGTTTTCTGGTTCCAACATCCACGCACTTATGGGTATTGGCGCTGCACCCGAAGGTGTGATTTCCGCAGCAGCAATGCGCTGCTTGGGCGGTCACTTCCAAGGGCAGTTAATTTACGATCCGGCTGTTGTAAAAACTGGTTTGATCGGTGAAAGCAAAGAGAGCAATATCGCTCGACTTAAAGACATGGGCATCACAGACCCAGACAAGATTTACAATGCTGAAGAGTTGGCATCGGGAGAAACAGTTCTGTTTGCAGCTTGCGGGATTACTCCCGGAACGCTGATGGATGGAGTGCGCTTCTTTGGCGGCGGCGCTCGCACTGAAAGTTTGGTAATTTCTTCTCAGTCGAAAACTGCTCGGTTTGTGGATACAATCCATATGTTTGACCAGCCGAAATCTCTGCAATTGAATTAGTGATTAGTTAGTGGTTAACAGTTAAATGTTAACAATTAACAGTTAACTGTTAACAGTCACCGGTGATTAGCAATTAGCGATAAACTAAGAACTAATAACAGGTGACTGTTAACAACTAAGAAAGAAATAGTGACAAATCACAGATATGAATATTGCAGTCATAGGTCTCAGCCACAAAACAGCGCCGGTAGAAGTTCGCGAAAAACTGAGCATTCCAGAACAGAAAGTTGAAGCCGCGATCGCCCAATTGCGTGGCTACCCGCACATTCAAGAGGTTGCCATCCTCAGCACATGCAACCGCTTAGAGATTTATATTGTTACCAGCGAGTCGGAACCGGGTGTGCGAGAGGTTATTCAGTTCCTTTCCGAATGCAGTAAAGTTCCTTTACAGTCTTTGCGCCCTCACCTGTTTATTTTGCTGCACGAAGATGCGGTGATGCACTTGATGCGAGTGGCTTCTGGCCTCGACAGTTTGGTTCTCGGAGAAGGACAAATTTTGGCTCAGGTGAAACAAACTCACAAACTCGCCCAGCAGTACAAAGGTGTAGGCAGAATTTTAGAGCGCTTGTTCAAGCAAGCTCTCACAGCAGGGAAGCGAGTTCGCACGGAAACTAGCATCGGTACCGGTGCAGTTTCGATTAGTTCGGCGGCGGCAGAATTGGCTCAAATGAAGGGTCAGCATTTAGCAAGCAGCAAAATTGCAATTATCGGTGCTGGCAAAATGTCGCGGCTTTTGGTGCAGCATTTGCTCTCCAAAGGAGCTAGCCATATTTCGATCGTTAACCGCTCTGTGCGGGGCGCCCTGGAGTTGGCAGGTCAGTTTAAAGATGCTCAATTGCACCTGTATCAGCTCTCGGAAATGATGCAGGTAATTGCCAGTTCTGACTTGGTTTTTACCAGTACGGCAGCTACCGATCCACTGTTAAATAAAGCTAAATTGGAAGCGGTTTTAGACCGGAACCGCCCTTTGATGTTGGTGGATATTTCTGTGCCGCGCAACATTGACTCAGATGCGAACGAACTCGCTAATGTGCGATCGTTTAATGTGGACGACTTGAAAGCAGTGGTAGCTCAAAACCACGAAAGCCGCCGCAAAATGGCAATGGAAGCTCAGGGCTTGCTGGAACAGGAAGTAGAGGCTTTCGATCTCTGGTGGCGCAGTCTGGAAACGGTTCCGACTATTAGCTGTTTGCGGGATAAGATAGAATTGATTCGGGAACAAGAGTTAGAAAAAGCTTTATCGCGTCTTGGTTCGGAATTTTCGGAGAAACATCAAGATGTGATTGAATCTTTAACAAGGGGGATTGTGAATAAGATTTTGCACGATCCGATGGTACAATTACGCGCTCAGCAGGATATTGAGGCGCGGCGGCAAGCGATGCAAACTTTGCAAACACTGTTTAATTTGGATGTGGATGTCAATCAGCAGTACAGCTAGTTTGTCATTAGTCATTAGTCATTAGTCATTAGTCATTAGTCATTAGTCAGTTGACAGCAAAGCAGTTAGCCGTTGACCCGAAAGCAGGAGTCATATCATGTCCGGTGGATTACCCTGATTCCTGTAGGGGCGGGTTCAACAATAATATTTGCCAAAAATGGACAATCTCACAAACCCGCCCCTATGTATTATGGGCGCTCGATCTGACATGATATCATATTATGTCCGGTCAATTACCATGAATAAAAATGCCTTCAACCCTTGCGGCCAAAGCATCATTCGGGAGGGTAAATTGCTCGAACCTGATATCAGTTATCATTCAACCAATAACTAATGACGAATAACTAATGACTAATAACTAATGACTAATAGGCGAATTTATCAAATAATCCTACTGATTGCGGGGCTAGGGCTGGTTGTTGAGTTTGCCTCCCGCATTGCGGCAGAAATTCTCTGGTTTCAGGAAGTTGGATATCTTCAGGTTTTTCTGTTAAAGCTGAAAACTCAAGGGTTGCTGGGGACGATCGCAATTGCTGTTTCTTCTGTCTTTTTGCTCGGAAATTTGGCTTTAGCCCGCCGCCTACAACATCCCGTAGAGGAAATGAAATCGCCGGTTGCGGGGCCGCTATTCGCTTCACTTAGGGCGAACAAAACTGGGAAAAATTACGAATTACCTCTTGCTAAATCCCAAATAACCTTTTCCTGGCTGCTGTTGACGGTATTCGGATTGAGTTCGATCGCAACTTTTATAGTAATTCACTGCGGGCTGTTAGCTGCAAGCAGTATCGCCTATTTCGGTATAGCTGGCAATTTACCTGCACCGCCCGTGCAGTTGGGAATTGAGTCAATCCAGCATGGGGCGGTGCAGCTATTTTCTCACTGGTGGCAGTTGGGCTTGCTGCTGGGGACAATTTTAGCTGTGGCAATTAAGCCGGATTTTTGGCTGCAGGCGATCGCTCTTTTTCTCAGTTTGGCGATCGGACTTATTGCCACCAGTCGCTGGACCAATGTTTTGCAATATTTTAACCCTACTAATTTTAACACAACCGACCCTCTTTTTAATCAAAATATTAGCTTTTATGTATTTATTTTGCCAATCTTAGAATTGCTAGGCTTGTGGCTGACAGTTGTATTTTTGTACAGTTTAGTATCTTGTGCTTTAACATATTTGCTGTCAGGAAATAGCCTGAGTCAAGGGAGATTTTTGGGGTTTTCTCGATCGCAGCAGCGGCACTTGTACGGGTTGGGTGCAGCTTCCATGCTAGCCGTTGCATTCCGCTACTGGTTGGGGCGCTACGCATTGCTGTATTCGCGAGGAGACGTTACTTACGGGGCGAATTATACTGACGTGACGGTGCGGCTGCCCTGGTATGGATTTTTGAGTATTTTGGCGGGGGCGATCGCACTTTTAATGCTGTGCCAGGTTTACCGATTCAACATTAAACATGAACTCATAAAAAAGATTATTGTAGCGTGGCTAACTTTAAGTTTTTTGGGAACTTGGCTGCTGCCAATAATTGTGCAGCAACTCCTAGTTAAACCCAACGAATTAGCACAAGAAAAACCCTACATTCAGCGCAGTATTGCCTTTACTCAAGAAGCCTTTGACCTCAAAAATATAGAAATAAAAACTTTCGATCCCGCCGGAAAACTTACTTATGCCGACTTAGAAAAAAATCAACTTACTATTAGCAACATCCGGCTGTGGGACAAGCTGCCGCTGCTGCAAACCAACCGACAGTTACAGCAAATCAGACCCTATTATACCTTTCCTGATGCCGATATAGAGCGCTACACAATCACCAATGAAAAAGCAAAAAAGGGAGATTCTGAAAGCCAACAAGTGTTTCTGGCAGCGCGGGAATTAGATTACACGGCAGTTGCCCCCGAAGCTCAAACTTGGGTGAACAAACACCTGGTTTACACTCACGGTTACGGCTTTACTCTTTCTCCGGTAAATACAGTCGGTGTCGGCGGTTTACCCGATTATTTTGTCAAAGATATTGGAGTTGCAGCCCAGAAAGGAGAGACTGCTTTGGAAGTCACTAGCGATCGAATTCGGGCCAGTATTCCGATCGGCTACCCGCGAATTTACTACGGCGAAATAACCGATACAGACACGATGGCGCCCACAAAAGTCAAAGAATTCGACTATCCCAGCGGCGAAGACAATGTTTACAATACTTACAGCGGTAGGGGCGGAATTGCCATCGGTTCTATGTGGCGGCGCTGGGTGTTTGCTAATTATCTCAAAAATTGGCAAATGGCACTGACTCGCAATTTTACGCCAGAAACTAAATTGCTGTACCGTCGAAATATTAATAAAAGAGTCCGGGCGATCGCTCCTTTTTTGCACTACGATTCCGACCCGTATTTAGTAGTAGCCAACGCCAATCTTAGCAATGATGATATCGAAAAAGAAAAAGATGAAAATGGCACCGAGATTAAACCTTCACCCTCGGACACTGATAAATCTCCTAACTATCTTTACTGGATTATCGATGCCTATACAGCGAGCGATCGCTATCCGTATTCTGACCCCGGAAATCATGAGTTTAACTACATCCGCAACTCCGTTAAAGTAGTGATTGATGCCTACAACGGGTCTGTTGACTTCTACGTTGCCAATCCCTCCGATCCGATTATTAACAGTTGGATGGCTATTTTTCCCGGACTCTTCAAACCCCTTGAGAAAATGCCTCCAGCTCTCCGCAAACATATCAGATATCCAGTAGATTTGTTGAGCATTCAATCAGAACGCTTGCTAACTTATCATATGGAAGACCCGCAAGTATTTTACAATCGGGAGGATTTGTGGCGAGTTCCCAATGAAATTTATGGCACCGAACAGCAGGCCGTAGCACCGTATTATTTGATTATGAAGCTGCCAACTGAAAAAGCCGAAGAATTTATTTTGCTGCTCCCATTTACACCAGTAAGTCGTAACAATTTAATTGCTTGGATTGCAGGGCGATCGGATGGTAGCGAGTACGGAAAATTGCTGCTGTATTTATTCCCCAAACAGCGATTAGTTTACGGCCCGGAACAAATAGAAGCTTTAATTAACCAAGATCCAGTTATTTCCGAACAAATCTCTCTCTGGAATCGCCAGGGTTCCAAAGCACTTCAAGGAAACTTATTAGTAATTCCCATAGAACAATCTTTACTGTATGTGGAACCTCTTTACTTAGAAGCCGAACGCAATAGTTTGCCAACTTTAATCAGAGTTATTGCTGCCTACGAAAACCGCATCGTCATGGCAGAAAATCTTGACTTGGCACTCAAGGCACTTTTTCAGCAACAATCTACTAATAAACCGGCCATTATTCGACCTCTAGAAGGAACAGCACCAGCTTTAAATAAATAGTGAATGATATCAATTCGGGTTGCACTCATCATGGCTGTTGACTGTTGACTGTTGGCTGTTGGCTGTTGGCTGTTGGCTGTTGGCTGTTGACTGTTGGCTGTTGACTGTTGACTGTTGACTGTTGACTGTTGGCTGTTGACTGTTGACTGTTGACTGTTGACTGTTGGCTGTTGACTGTTGACCATCCCGGACGGTGCAACCGGAATCGATATAAATTACTGCGATTTCTGTTCGCTAGCAGCCTTAATATCCTGCCACCAAACATCGACATAGGGCCACATCACTCTCTCGTCTCTTCCAGAATCTAGTTTCACTGTCACCTCATAACGGTCAATATGCGTGAGTTCGCCTGTTTTGCCATTCAAATACAATTGTTTGGGATTGTCCGTGATAATTTCTACCCTTTTATTCAACAGTGGCAGCATCTGGGTAGAAGAACCCTGAAACGGGTTTTTGCCTTTGAGCACATAGCCGCCAATCAAAGAGAAGTACATTGAAGCTAGGAAAAATACTGTACATAAACCCACAATTAGCAGTGTTTTTTGTTGTGAAAAAGTGGTATAAATGCTCACATATCCTACGATCATAGTTCCAAAAAACAACAAATTTGGCAAGTACAGCCCATCTTCCAGAAACACGCTACCAAAAAACATGAGGGCTACCTGAAAACCAAATAATGCAGCCACCCAACTCCACCCAGTTAGCAACGATGCAGATAGTAGCCAATTCATTGCTATAGTAAGGACGATCGCCATTGCTATTGCCCCAAGTGGTGCTGCATAATCGTACTGTCTGAAGGGAAGAAGAAGAAAAAATACTAAAGCATACGCAAAACCCGCAAAAGCCAGTGCTAATCCACTAATTATTTGATTCCAGTTCAGCATGGCGATGGATTTTGAGCTTACTACAGTTAAGCGTTCATCTTCTGTTGTGGTAGTAGCCGTTGAAAATTCCCAGCGGACTAAGGCCGGAAATTCTAACCCTAGGGTGCGCCACAAGAACCTTACCGCTAGCTATATTGAGGGGAGGGAACTAATTTTTGACACTCTCCTGGCTAAAGCCACGGAGATTCTTAAGACTTAAGTCTTAAATGCGCTGTCAAATCGCATCTACACGCTCGAAACAACTACTGGCACGAGAAGTATTGCTGTTGCGCTTACTTTTGTTTTTAGATTGCTTTCTGATTCCATCAATAATCCAGTTAGGTACGCTCAACGAATCACTATTACGTGTTTGGACAGGCTCGGCATTGCCGAGTAGCGATCCAACCCAGGAGTTTCACCTTATGAAATCGTTTCAACACGTAGATGGTTGTTCTTACTTGCCTGTCTAAATTCTCAGCTTTAGTTGAGAATTTATTAGATATTTTAACAAAGTTTTATAATTAAAGCCGTCCAGCTTATGACGGGGCTTCAAACCCAATTTTGTGGTGAACCACGCGTGCTATTCCAGTTTCCCAAGGTGCAAGATTAACGATGACCGAAGGCACAAGTCAGCCGGCTCAGAAGGTATAATTTTCCGAAAACCAGATTATTTAGGGTCGATCGACTTAACAAATTGTTGCACAGGCTGTGGTAGAGCCGGCACAAAAGTCTTTCTAAAACCCTTAACATCGAACACTCGCCACAAAATACCTACCGCTACCGTCAAGAAAAATAACGCTCCCAAAAAATTGAACACAGTAGACAGAAAACCGCTGTCCCTTTTTTTCGGAGGTGTAATATGTTTCATGCGATATACAGCCGGCTCGTAATCTCTCGACTCCTCGCGATTGCGGGGCGGCGTTTTGGGCCGCGAACTCGCACTGCGCTTCTGAGTCAAACCCGTTTTATTAGTTTTAGTAAAACTGCTGGGCGACTTTAGCTCAGAAGCGCCGCGGGTTCCCGTTAACTTGCTAGCAGAAGCCCCCGTTTGGCCAACAGCAGCATCCTGAATTCTGCTGTTAGGGCGCTGAGTCGATTTGCGCTCGGCGAGGGTACGCATCAAACTTTGCAATTGCTGAGTCGCCGCCGGCGGGCGTTCCCCTTTCCTCGCCCAATTTAACAGCATCGCCCCGGTAATCCCGCAGAGATTCGTAGCGCCTACAGAAGCCAGCCGCTTCAGCAGAGGCTGGCTATTGGACACAAAAATCACCAATGCCTCCGGGTGTTCCTGAGCCAAACCGTAAACGCACTGAGCCGTCGCCACCACGAGCATTGCTGGCTTGCTTTGATTTTTGATCGAAGGTTCCAGAGCTCGGTGTGTTTCCTGAGCGTCAGTTGCAATCCAGCCACTGTCGGCAAAAAATCGCATAAACTCTCTAGCTACTTGCTCTTGAGCTTTTTCCACCGCTTGCCCTGTCAGACGATCTATTTCGTCGTACACTACTTCCGGGATATAGCAAGTTCCCACCTTGGAATATTCTTGCCACACTTGGGTTCGGCCCGTCATTAAAACATCTGCATCAAAAGTTACCAATACAGGAGGAAGTTGATTAGCCATGACTTTATCCTATAGGCTCAGATAAGTTATTTAAACTTAATCGATCAAGTTTAAACAAATTTTGGGTTATAAAAAAATCAACTTTTGGTAATAGATAAATTGCCCAGGGCGGGGATCTTAATTGGAAATTAGTAGTTAGGAACCCGATCGCCCTTCAGTTCCCACTTCGATCGCTCAATTCCTAGATTCCACTAATTTACCGCAACCCAAGAGCCTATTACCAAAGATGCCCGACTACTGCTAGTTCCCGATTCCCAGACGGCCAGCCAAAGCCGGAGTCAAAGGCAACAGGGCAGCAATCATCAAGAACAAAGCTAGCAAACCCAAAGCCGCGCGAGCGTCGTCAGGCTCAGTCAGCTCGTTGAGGCTCGGCCGCTCCAAATTCCGCTGTAAAATCAGAATCACGATCGCCCAATACAGAGCCAAAGGATTAACTAAAGAAACGATCGCCAGCACCACAAAAGTCGCCAAAGTAGTGCGACTGGCTATTTTCCGACCGTAGATGGCTTGCACGATTCTACCCCCATCCAACTGTCCCGCCGGCATCAAATTAATCGCCGTTATTACCAAGCCCAACCAACCGATAACTACCAGCGGGTGAACGTCAACAATCTGCTGCTGCAACGCCGAACCCAAAACCACTTTTGCCAAAGTTCCCACCAAAACCGAGCCCTTGAAAAATTCTGCGGGAATTTGAAACAAACTGCCGGGGTGAGACAGCAGCAAACCCGTTACCAGCATTAGCACAGAAACTATTCCCCCAGCCGCTGACCCGGCAAAAGCGATGTCAAACAAAACTTTACGGTTGGGCAGCAGCGACTCAAAACGGTCGATCGCTCCAAAACAACCTATCTGCAAAGTTGGTATAAAAAACGGCCAACTCAAGCCAACCTTGTACCGATTTGCCAGCACTCGGCGAGCAATTTCCCCAGAGCCTAAAACCGCCCAAATTCCGGCTGCAATTGGCAAAACTTCTAGATATCTAGTCGGCGAGTTAAAGAAATCGAAACCTAGCAGCAAACCGCCTGTCTCTAAGCTAGTAGCAATTGTTGCCAGCAGCAGCACGACTGCTAGGATTTTTTGAGACACGGTTGTTGGCTGCGGGTCGTTGGTGCTGGGCAAGATAATAACTACGGGCTTGTCGTCCTGATTTTCTACTAAAAATAGGCGGTAGCGATCGTTTAATCTTTCTTCCAAACTTGCCGTCAAACGTGAGTGTACTTGTTCTGGGTCTCCCCGGAGATTGCCTTTGAGAATTACCCCATCTTGATAGGGAATCGTTTCTGTGGCAAAGAAAGTATCAATTCCAAAGATGCCTTTAATTGCCTTGAGGTCTTCCACTGGAACGGGAATTATTTCTGATTCATTATTCGCAGGCGACGAGGTGACGATCTTAATGGTTTCTGGGCCTGGTGGTCGCTGCGACTCAGGGGCCGAGAAAGCATCGCTTTGGGACTTTACCTCAGCAGCATCCGGCCTCGGCAGCACTGTATCAGATGCAGCCTTACGCAATTGCCGGCCCAGATAAATGTACAATCCCGTGGATGCCACTAGCAGCAACAATACCGCAACGAGATTGAGGTAAATTCCGGCGGCGAACAAACCAAAGAACAGCAGCCAGGGACTCATCAGCGCAACAGACTGCAACCAAGCCAAAATTCCCAGTTTGCCAAAAGGTCTGGCGCGATAAAATCCCCAACCCAGAATTCCCAGAGCAACCAATACGAGCGCAATTGTTGCCGTATTTTCCGATGCAACTATAGGCATTCCGGTTGCTTGCGCCAATAGGGGCTTTAATTGGTCGATCGCGCTGCGGTCGAGTAATAGCATTAAATTTTGGGGAATATGAAATAGAGTTGTTGGGAACATATCCAAACCTATCGGAAACTAGCCTGATTACTAAGGATAACCTCTGAGGGCTACTCGGCCCACAACCTGCTGCTAGTGCTGTTTGAACATCGCAGGCTCTAGGCTATTGACACAATAGACTTTTTATGATAATACATCGGCTGTGGCCAACCTATACTCAGAAAGGTAGCAGTGTCGATCGGCCAGAAGCAGGCAGATTGGCGCGGGTTTGGCAGGTGGGGCTTTTTTAAGGATTTGTTTCGGATGCCAGACGCCGAAAATAAAAACTCGGCTCCGACCGTCGCAGAATTTCCAGAACCGGCCGACTTGCTCAATCAGTTAAAAGCGCGGCGCAAAAAGTCGAGGGCGGACTTGGCGGACGTGGAGACGTTGTTGGAAATACTAGGCTCAGAGACTTAACCCGTGTCTGCCGACAGGATGCCGGGATACCACCTGACCCAGATAGGCATTTGTTTCGCATTTGTTGTGCGAAACAAAATGCGAAACAAATGCGAAACAAATAAGGTTTGAGCCGCTCTCTCCTTTGCGGGAAAGAACGGCTCAAAGCATTGATGTTATTAGGTTTTATTAACGGGTACGGCAGGACTTGAACCTGCGGCTCGCTGCTTAGAAGGCAGCTACTCTATCCAACTGAGTTACGCACCCAACTCAAAAATCGCTAACAAGATTATTGTATCGGTGGAGTGTGCGATCGAGCAAGTAAATTGTCTGATGAGTTACGCAGAAACCGCTTTGATCTACAAAAATATGGCGTGCAGCGCGATCGTTCGGGAAAAAAACCAAGATGATGAGAGTGCCTGTGCCTCCAAGACTGTATCTGACAAAAGCTGGAGGGACTCACCTGCCAACAGCACAATTGTCAATTTAGAATCAAAACTAGGTAGGACGTGAACTCGGGTAAAGTATTTAGAGGTCGAGCTGAAACCCAACTATTTGGTCGAGCGCATCTCTCCCCAAATTAAGACGGAGCTCAGACAGCACAAGAGTCACAGGTGCTTTTTCCCAGATGTCTATTGGTTATGTTAACATCCCGTAGTGGCAAAGCCTAAAACGCTGACCACATTACCGAAAAACCAGAGATCGTCCCCTGATTTGAGGTATGAGTTGAGCCAGAATGACTAATTTGCTGATATTGAGTTATGTTGGCTAACATTCTGCTCGACTTGATATTTGATAAAAATGTGGTAGAACTAGGATTGAAAGACTCAGGTGAAAATCCCTGATGGTACGGAGCCTCTATATAAGCTTCCTCTACGGCATCAAAGCAAAACAGTCAATCGCCTGTTCGGCACGAGCGCGAAAATCAAGCGTTACCAGTACAGCAGTCGTAAATTCTGCGCGGGGGATTTTCCTTCGGGCACAGATTTTACGCCAAGGCTGAGAGACAATCTCAGCTTAGATATTTGTTAGCATTTGTTAGCAAAAAACTATCGGAACGCTTGAGGAGTTGGACTTGCATAGCCAAAAAGTTTACTAAAATTAGTCATACTTAACTTGAATGGTTAACATTCTGGGCGGTATGATTACCTCAGTGCCGAAAACAAAGGCTTAATTATCTGGGAGAGCAATTGCTAGGATGATATTTTCCTAGACTTGTAGGTAATACTCATGACAATGGGTGTAGACTGAAGTAGCCTGCATAAAACCATCAGTAATGATGACTTGGACTTTCTCTCACTTCTCTCAAGCTTTCGCTTGAGAGCATCTCTGTAATCCTTGCGGTTCGAGGTTGGTCAAAACCAGTGAAGAATACACCTCCAAAATTTGTGCAAAATACGGTGAGAGCCATAAAAGTTAGGTGGCTCTAAAATTTTTCACTGCCCCAACTGTGGTTAGAAAACACCCAGTTTGAGTAGCGCTTTAGGGATTTTCCTTAAAGCTTTGTGGGATACCACCATGCTCTCAGACCTGTCTGATGAGTGTGCTATATTCGGGTTCTCTCAGGTTGTGGGAGATTGTCTGGATTAAAAGTATCAGCAATCCTGCTAATTTAAGTGGACTCGCTGAATCAAGAATCCCCTCGCCTTTAGGCATCGGGAGTGTCAAAAGCACAGCACCTCGGCCATGACAGGAGTCAAATCGCAGTGTCATGTTTATTCTGAAACGGCAGGATGTTGAAATAACCAATTTTCAACACCCAAAACGGGATCAACAAATTCCCATTCTCAATTATCAGGGGCAGACTTTTCGCCTGATCAGCGCCTTCAACGGCAAGCAAGCAGAAGACGCCAGAGCCTTGTGGCGGGACTTAACCGACAACCGAGGCAAAGCCTGTGTTCTGCTAGAAGAGCCGGATAGATATAGCGTCTGGGGAAAAGTCCGTTTAGATCAGCTTGCCGGTGAAGAACCGGCAGGGAATGAAGCAGCCAAAGCACCACTGTTCGCGCAGGCTTGTCTGCTGCTCCTCCAAGCTGTTTACTTCGATGTAGAAGACCTCTTAGGCGCAAGGCAAGCCACATCGTTTCAGAAAGATATCGCCAAGGTATTTCAGCAGGGAAACTTCCCCCAGGCAGACTCCCCTGATGCGATAAAAAACTGGCTAACCGTTAGTCCCTTGCAAAATCACAAGGTGCCTGCTTGGCAAGAGCAGCATCTCAAAACCTTATTGCAAGAACTCCACCGTTTGGGGAAATCATATTTTGGCAATACGGACTTCGCGGAGGGAGTGAGCGATGTGCTGCAAGATATGCCAGCACCGGATCGGACTCAGTTTCTAGATTGGCTGAAACAATCAGCCCTCAACAAGTTGTGGATCGCAGGATAGAAAATCTTGGACAATTGCTCAGACAATTGGGTCCAGATAAGGGAGCTTAGATAATTGCACTGTAGGGGGTACGCGATATACAGGTTGGATGGCCAACTTGTATTGACCATCCAAAGTGTTTATTCGGTTTGGATGCCACCTATGGTCTGGCAATTTAACTCTGTTTCGCTCGCAGTCCCCACCCCCATCATTATTGATAGGAGTGGGGAAGTGTGAAAGCCAAAAAACAGATACCTCAACCTTTGAGGGTATAATTTCAGAGATAGATTTGGTACTGTAAAAACCTTAAGGGTGGAGACATATACCGTATTTCTATCATTATATTTCCGGGTACAAGATCGACTAACGACTAATTTATTGAATTAGTTAATAGATAATATTCTTGCTTAGTCTTTCTAGAGTGTACGGGGGCAAAAGTCCCAACGACACGCTGAGGACGCCAGTTATTCCGGGAGCGTCAGACAAAGGTTCTTTGGCGAAAGAATCCTCATCTCCAATCAAAGATTGAGATGGGGTGCGTTCAACCGCTAGTTAGGTCTCGTGGAATCCCTATGAGTAGCACTTCAGAAAAGTCATCTACATCTTCATCTTTACTGTCAGCTCAGACCCTAGTGATTGCGGGCATTGTCTGGGCTGTCATGGCGCTGCTGTTCTTTTTGCTGTTCAGCGTCCCCCTCTCAGCAGAAGAGGGTTTACCTCTGTGGTACTCGATCGGCACTTATATTTTTGAATGCGGAGCATACTTCGGAGCGGCTTTAGTCTGTTTTAGAAACTGGCAAAGCCCCCACATGGTCAGTGGGCGCAACGTCTGGCTGGGCATAGGTCTGGGGATGCTGTTTTATTTCATAGGTGGCGTGCTGTTCGGGATTTGGGAACTCTATTTCGGGTTAGACCCGGACGTGTCTCCCGCAGATGCGTTTTATCTGGGCAGCTATGTGGTCCTGATCGGGGGCATGGTTGTAGCTGTGACTTCCAAGCGGCTGAATCTAGAAATTTGGCAGTGGGGTTTGTTAGCGGGAATTGCAGCCTTGGGGATTGCTGTAGCTATTTGGGTTGCTGCACCTGACTCTTGGAGGGCCCAGCTAGGAATGGCTCCGGCAGCCCCTCAAGAAGTAGTGACAGAATCTGAACCAGCAACCACTGCTACAGGAAAAGCGCCTGCTTTGGACAATTCGTCCAAAATACAGGCAAAAGCAGCCGCGACTGATGCTGCATCAGCACCCGAAGAAGAAGCAGAAATCAATGCTCCGGCATGGGTGAGGGCACTAGACAAGCAACTGGCGCCTCACAAAAATGCAATCAATTTGTTTTACATCGTCGGGGACGTTTTTCTGCTGATTATTGCTACTGCATTGCTGCTGGCGTTTTGGGGAGGACGTTTTTCCCAATCTTGGAGAATGATTGCGGCTGCAACTTTTTCGCTGTACATCGCAGATATGTACTTTAAATGGCGCGATACTCAGGCTGAGGGTAGTTATCAAAGCGGCAGTTTGCTGGAAGTCTTTTTTGTTTTCAGCGCCATCCTGTTCGGAATTGGAGCTATCTTGGAACATGACATCTCAACCCGTTCTCGCCAGAGCAGGCGCAGTCGTCGCGCAGCCTAGCGATTTGAGATTCAAGTTGCTGTGGCAAGCGATGGGGACGCGAAAGCTGTTTTGCCCTTGTCGGCATCTGTGAGCTTGAAATCGAAAATGAAAAATCACAGTTCGCTGAGCTAGCCTGCGTCTTTTCACGTCTTTTTGCTGGAAAACTTGGCATGACGCCTACAAAACTCTCCGATTCAGACAAAAGCGAACTCATCAGGCTGTACCGACAGTCAAACGAGAATACTATCACTCTGGCAAAGCGCTACGGAGTGAGCAGTTCGACTGTGAGGCGCATCATTCAGGGGGCTTTGTCGGAGCCGGAATATGAATTTCTAGTGCAGCAAAAACAAAAGCGTTTGTCCGATCGCACCAGTGTTTCTGAACGGACAGACAGGACTACTGATCCGTCGGCAGATGGCGAAATCAACCCTGTAGGTGTCCCCCTGTCTGAGTCAGTCCCTGCCCTGCCGTCAGCCTCAAATTCGAGGCCGACGATCCGAAAGCGTTCTGAACCAGTTGCAGAATTGGATGTTTCTGAGGTGCCAGATGCCCAAGCAGCCAATCTTGCCGATCGAAGCCACCGCGCTGTTGTGACTGATGAACTAAAGGCAATGCTGCCAGCAGAAGGGTTGCTGGCAGGTGAAGATTTTAGCGATTTCGAGGAAGATGACGAGGATGAGGATGAAGACGATTTAGATGACGACTTCGACGAAGATTTAGAGGATGAAGACTCTCTATTTGAAGGCAGTCTCTTGGGTTCACTATCGTCGGGCGATTCGATCATCTTCGAGGGCTTCGCTAACGAGCTTCGGGGTACAGGGCTGATTGAAGTTTTGCCTTTAAGCGAAGCATCTCTGCCCAAAATTTGTTATTTGGTGGTCGATCGAGCGGCAGAGTTAATCACCAGACCTCTAAAAGCTTTTGGCGAACTGGGTCAAATTCCGGCGGCGGAAATTCGCGAGAAAACCCTAGCAGTATTTGACAATCACCGAGTGGCCCGCCGGTTTGCTACTCGCAATCAAAGGGTTTTCAAGATTCCTGACAGCAGTATGCTGCAAAAAGCAGCACCTTATTTGCGAGCAAAGGGAATTACTCGGCTGCTGATTGACGGCCAGGTATATTCCCTCTAATGCCTCACATCTATTTAATATTGTACGGTGTCGGATTCTTCTGGATTGGCCTGAAATTTAGGACGCGAGTTTTGGGAATCTGAAAGGTTCCACAGCGGTTGCAGTAGCGCACCTCCGATCAGTCCTGCACTCAGGCTCATTGCTAATACTACCCCTACGGGCATTTGTATCGATTGAAAAAAGATAAAGTTTAAGGATACTGGGGCGGCGTTCTGCACTGAGATAATGCCGATCGCGCTTGCTAAAATTGCTACTAAAAAACTAATGGCGAGCAGAGGAATTGTTTTCATAAAAGGGGTTGACAGACTAATAATTTAACTGATATAATTTTTTCATAATCTAAATCTGTGTCAAAATATTATTTTTGCAACCATCCGATTATTTATTAATATACAATAACATTAGGAGAAAAGTCAAGTAGATGCGGAAAAAATTTAGGAATTGTTTAATTAAAAATTAAAAATTAAACAAAAATAAATTTACAAATCCCAAACTTAAACAAATCCAATTGTCTTGCCAATATCGCGGTTCTCAAGCGTGGTGAGGTATGGGGCGAGTCCAATGCCCAATGCCCAATGAGCATCTCATGTTAGTGAGAAAGGCTATATATAAATTGCCCAGCAGTATCAATGATTAATGTTCAGAGGATGGGCAAGATTTATCAAAAATAAGTAAGGTGCAGAGTACGCACCTTACAATCTCACGCCGTAGGGGAAAAACCCCCGTTGGAATAGGTAGAAATTTAAACAGGTTCTAACTGGGAAATTACCTTTTCCATGTATTCCGCAACTTTGGCTTCTTTTTCCACAG
The DNA here is from genome assembly GCF_036700905.1 of Microcoleus sp. S13_C3. Lineage (NCBI taxonomy): Bacteria > Bacillati > Cyanobacteriota > Cyanophyceae > Oscillatoriales > Microcoleaceae > Microcoleus > Microcoleus sp. S13_C3. The sequence continues at coordinate 34,455 of NZ_JAUBPT010000073.1, forward strand.
AATTGGTTTCCATGTAAACGCGCATCAAGGGTTCGGTTCCCGAAGGCCGCAGCAGTACCCAGCCACCGTCTTCAAGATAAAGTTTAATTCCGTCTTTGCGGCCGATTTCCTTAACGCCGATACCTGCTATTTCTGTGGGGGGATTCTTGGTAAAAGATTCCAAAACCGCTGCTTTGTGGGCTTCTTCTAGGTGCAAGTCCAAACGTTTGTTGTACAGGGGGCCGTCGGCTTCTTTAATGGCTTCTTCGACTAGCTGAGAAAGGGGTTTGCCTTCATAGGCGATCGCCTCAGCAACTAGCATATCAGCCAAAATCCCGTCTTTTTCAGGAATGTGACCCAAAACGCTCAAACCGCCAGATTCTTCGCCACCGATGAGCACCGCAGTTTCCCGCATTTTTTCGCCGATGTATTTAAAACCGACTGCGGTTTCGTAGATTGTTAAACCGTACTTGGCGGCCAAATTGTCCAGCAAGTGGGTAGTTGCGACTGTACGGACGATCGCCCCAGTCAAGCCTTTATTCTTAACCAAGTGACGCGCCAGCAGCAACAGTACAGTATTGGGAGTCAAGACATTTCCCAACTCGTCAACAATACCAAAGCGATCGCTGTCGCCATCGGTAGCCAAACCCAAATCCGCCGAATCCTTCTTAACAGCTTCCACCAACTCGACTAACTGTTCGCCCTTGGGCTCCGGCATTCCGCCACCAAATAGCACGTCGCGGTAGGTGTGAAAACTTTCGACATCACAGCCGCAGTGTTCCAAAACCCCGTCGAGATAGCCGCGAGAAGTCGAGTAGAGGGCGTCGTACTTCACCTTCAACTTAGCAGAGCGAATCCGCTCCACATCGATCAAAGTATAAAGAAACTTCAGATATTCGGGTTTCGGGTCAAAACTGGAGATTTTATCGTTGTGACTGCCTTTGGCTGGGGCATCAGAAGCACCAGCAATATTTGCCACAATTGTATCGGTAATTTCTGGGGTTGCCGGGCCCGCGTAGTCGGGGATGTATTTGATGCCGCAGTAAGGTGCGGGATTGTGCGAAGCAGTGAACATCAGGGCTCCTGCCGAGTTGAGATGCTTGGCGCTGTAGGCGATGACTGGTGTGGGGCAATCTCGATCGACCACTTTCACCGTCCATCCCAAATCTGCCAATACTTCCGCCGAGGTGCGGGCGAACTCGTCTGCCAGAAAGCGGGTATCGTAGGAGACTAGAACTGGGCGGTCTTTGGTGTAAGCGGTTTCTAGGTAACTGGCGATCGCACGGGTGACTTTTCGCACGTTGGCAAAAGTAAAGTCATGGGCAATCAGTCCCCGCCACCCATCGGTTCCGAACTTAATTTCTGTTGAATTGCTGCTAGCGCTCATTTTATCCACTTCCTCTCGTCCTACTAATCCTACCCGAAGGCATAGCCTTAAAGACATACTGACCGTGCTGTTTGTGAGGATCGATCGCCCGTGGGGCCCCAGGGCTGTTTCGGGGCAACCGGGCGTGGGATTGCCCCTACGGAAAACGATGATTTTGACTCTTGTAGTGCCAAGAATGCCTACCCTCCCCATCCACGATTTGTTCGTGTTTCAGAGATTGGGGCAGCCACTCTTTGCTGCCCCTACAAGAGAATGAAACAGCCCTGCCTGGGGCCCGCATCAGCCTAATCCTATCGTTGTAGGGACAGGCATCCGCCTCCGGCAGAGGACTCGAACAAGTCAGAGTGGGCAAAATGTGGGAGGGATGGGGCTAGTCAGGCGCTAATTCCGGTTTTGAAGGGTCGTTTGCCGATCGAATGGACGACGATCAATTGCGGGCGATTCCCTACGGGATAGCTTCGCTTCACGGGGAAGCTAAAAAACCGATCGCAAAAAACGACCCTGGCAATGGCCTTAACGAAATGCACATAAATCTGATTCTCATCTCAAATTTAATTTTTTATTTAGAAAAGCCGAGTGTTAAATTTGTTAGGGTTTACTAACACTCGCCCGACTCAAAATACATTTCTAATTCAGCTATAGAAATAAATTAACTAAAGTCACCCCTAGATCGTGCTGTCGCCTAGCTTCATTAAGAAATTAGGGCGATCGACAAAAGCGCTCCAAAACAAAGATAAAGTATTTCAAGCAGCAGTTTTGTTGAGGCAGATTTGACTTTAATTATCAGATTTTAAGACAGATTAAATTTATTGCTCGTCCTCTTTATAGGTCAAAAAAATAAATTAGGATCGCGATCACAGGGTGATGGTGATCGATCGCACAATAAATAACGTTATTAACGTGCAACTTATAAAAGATGCAGGCAGTCGAGCGAAATGGCTTATAGCTTTAAGCGTAATGGCTGATGACTGTCAGCGTACAAATCCAGAAAATTGTAGTTAACAACGTTAAAAATTAGGGGAATCGTTCGAGTGCGAGTTAATAAAAAAACGAGGTTTATCATGACGGGTATTTCACACATATCTTCAAAATCTTTACCAGCAGCCGACCAACTTCAACAGGGCGCAATTCAGGCGTCCCAAGGTATTACCGGACCCGACACTGAGCAACTCCCAAAAGCTAAAAGTGTCAGCGTTTCTTCCTTCGCAGTTAGCTGGGCCAAAAAATATTACAGTACAGTTGCGACACGAGAGAACCAAGGGCAACGCCAAATTCTCCCCAGCCTCGATTTAACTAATTTTGAGGGAAATAGAGCCCCAATAGTTGACAAATTGACAGATACCCTGAAATTAGCCAGCGAGATAGCTTGGAGTAGAGTAGAAGCTCTTTTAGGGAAACAAATAGAGCGGCACGCGATCGATCCAAGTTTAATTAATTCTTTAGAAATTGTCGCGGATTCTCGCACATTATATCGCAAAGCAATAGACGCTTATGCGGATAGAGAACCTGTTTTCCGCTTGTCAGTGCTGGTGGGAAAAGATATTATCAAAGTGAGGCGAAAATACTCAGAGACAGATCCGTTAGTGCTGGGATTTGTGACAATGCAGTTTCAATACACTAGCAAAATCTTGTTAGGATGTCTTTCGGAGTCAGAGAGAGCGGAATTTGCGCCCTACTTAAAAGTTGTAGACGACTACCTGCACATTCCCTACGGAGAGATTAACGAGGCTGCGGCGAATCAGCCCCCGAATTCAAGAGCTCTATTAGCCGTTCAGCATTTGTTGCAGCAGACGACTCAGATTGCTAGTGCAGTGTACGATCGAGCTAGTGCCCAGCATCAAGGATACCGCAGCAGCAGTGGCTATTTGAGCGATCGGGAGATAAAAATTTCTGGTATCCGGGATGTCGAGATTTTTCAAAGCTATTTGTGCTGGTGCGTTTTGGAAGGTAGTATTCGCCCGGTACAGCAAGAATTGTTTCCAATTTGCGTGATGTTGTACCCCAAACTTCATGTAAGTTGGGAGTTAGTGCAGGATATGCTGCTGATTTTATTTTGGGAAATATGTGAGCGGCTTTCTGCTGAAGATTTAACGGTATTTATACCTTACTTGCGTACTTTGACTGAGATGTTTTCCAGCGATGTGTTTGATAATTAGGGAATTGGGCAAAGGGCAAAGGGCATAGGGCATAGGGCATGGGGTCAAAAAGCGGAACTATCGCCGAGGGATTTGGCATTGGGAATTGCCAATCTCTATTTAAAACTAAAAGCTGCCACTGCCAAACATCCCCAACCGACAATAAAAGCAACTCCTCCCAGTGGCGTAATTGCACCCAGCCATTTAATGTCGCTCAAACTCAGGGCGTACAAACTGCCTGAAAAGATGAGAGTGCCGGCAATAAAAGCCCATCCAGCCACTGCAAAAAAAGTTTGAGACTCTTGGGCGCGGCTCAAGAGTAAAGCGACGAGTAATAGAGCCAGGGCATGGTACATTTGATATCGGGCGCCGGTCTCAAAAATGGTTAAAGCTCGATCGGTCAATTGATTTTTCAAAGCGTGGGAGGCGAAAGCACCGCCTGCAACGGATAAACCTCCGAATACGGCTGCGGTTGCTATGAAAATGCGAATTAGGATTAGTGATGACATAATTTAATGATAATTTAATTATATTTAATTTTACGGTTGGGTGGGGATTGTCGATCGGGTTATTGGTTGGTGGGGGCGGGTTTATCAAGATTATCTGTGGGTGGCATAATCGATCGGTTAACCCGCCCCTACAAAATAATCCTAATATTGTACAGGCCTGTAGGGGCGGGTTCGCCTAGATATTTGACACCCATCAACAAATTATAAAAACCCGCCCCCACCCAACCCAGAAATCAAAAATTAATTGAATTTAAAGGTTAAGCGGGGATAGTCAATTGGGGTTATTGGTGGGGTGGGGGCGGGTTTATCAAGATTATCTGTGGGTAGCAGAATCTATCGGTTAACCCGCCCCTACAAATTTGAAATAATTACCACTTAAGCTCAAATTTGCACCTCCTTGGAGAATGCTAATTAATTCATTTTGAGCCGCCTTGCGGTAAATTGCCGTACCAGTTTGGTTAGCTTGCGAGAAAGGAACTAACAGATAATCATCGGCTTTCCCATTCAATTGAATACTATCTTCACTGGCATTAAAGTCAGTAATCAGCGCGTAGTCGAGATCGCCGTTATCGTAGTAAGTGTTATTGACATCTCCCAAGACAAAAATATCGCTACCACCTCCGCCAGTTAAGGTGTCAATTTCCTCAATTCCGGGGTTAATAGCATTGATGTCAACTCCGGTGATAATATCGTTACCATTGTCGCCTTTAAGCACGTCATTACCAAGTCCACCAAAAAGGCTATCATTGCCATCTCCACCGATGAGAATATCTTGTCCTTTCTCACCATCTAAGTAGTCATCATTGAGATTGCCAGATAACACATCTTGACCTGAATTGCCAAAGATTTTATCATTTCCTTGTTGACCAGAAATGCTATCATCTCCTGCGGTTCCGTTGATAATATCATCTTGAACCGTGCCTTGCAAGCCATTATTTGGGTTAGCAAAACCGAAACCTCGGCTACCAAAAATGGCATAACTATTGCCGGGAGAATCTTGAAATAAACTGCCAGGTGCGCCAACAATTATATCATCAATTCCATCGCCGTTAATATCTCCCCCACCGCTGACAGCAGTGCCAACTAAACCATCAGTTTCTACTCCATTTAAAACTAAGGCATTCTTACCGTTAGCTTCTACTAAACTGAAATTAGCGGGAAAGGGTGCATCTCACTTTTGCGAATGTGTCAAAAAAGAGTTAAAATGAAAAAGCTAGTAAAATCGTCAAATAAAGATGA
>NZ_JAUBPT010000074.1:0-39438 GCF_036700905.1 Microcoleus sp. S13_C3
CGCCCGTCCTTTTTGGACGGGCGGGACGCCCATCCCACTTTCAAGAGTGGAAGTTATTTAATTCTCATTCCTTAGTGTAATCTCATTTTAAACATGATATAATAAAGAGTTAGCCTTTTGAGGCTCCAGACGTTGCGCTGCTAAAATTAGTAGTGAATATTACAGTTGCTATTATACAAACTCTGTCAACATACGTCTGCTGTAGCGTCTACCACATTTTAACTGAATTATGACTGACTCAATTCGCTTCCTCATGTGTGCTCCCGACCACTACGATGTGGATTACGTGATTAATCCGTGGATGGAAGGAAATGTCCACAAATCATCGCGCGATCGCGCCGTCGAACAGTGGGAAAAACTCTACCACGTCCTCAAAGACAACGCCGTGGTAGACCTCGTACCGCCGGCAAAAGGCTGGCCGGATATGGTTTTCACCGCCAACGCAGGCTTACTTTTAGGCAATACCTTCGTCCTCAGCCGTTTCTATCACAAAGAACGCCAAGGCGAAGAACCCTATTTCAAAGCATGGTTTGAAAGCAAAGGTTTCACCGTGCACGAACTCCCGAAAGACTTGCCGTTTGAGGGCGCTGGCGATGCTTTACTCGATCGCGAAGGACGCTGGTTGTGGGCCGGATACGGCTTCCGTTCCGAGCTCGACTCGCACCCGCTACTAGCAAAATGGCTCAACATAGAAGTGCTTTCCCTGCGTTTAGTTGACGAACGTTTCTATCACCTAGACACCTGTTTTTGTCCTCTGACAGGCGGATATTTGCTCTACTATCCAGCAGCATTTGACTCGTATTCCAACCGCTTAATCGAAATGCGAGTTGCGCCGGAAAAACGCATTGCTATTGAAGAAGCCGATGCCGCAAATTTTGCCTGCAATGCGGTCAATATTGACAAAGTTGTGGTAATGAACAAGGTTAGCGAAGCCTTGAAAACGCGCATTACTCAGGCCGGTTTTCAAGTAATTGAAACGCCGATGAGCGAATTTCTGAAAGCGGGCGGCGCCTGTAAGTGTTTGACGCTGCGGGTAACGGAACCGGTGCAAGAAGATCGCTCGGCAAACGTGATGGTAGAAAGCCGCACAATTCGCATGGAAGGTCACTTGCTCGATGCAGGTTTAATCAGCCGCGCTTTAGACTTAATTGTCGATCTCGGTGGCAGTTTCCAAGTGCTCAATTTCAATCTGGGAGAGCAGCGGCAAAGCACATCATCTGCGGACGTTAAAGTTTCGGCTCCTTCCCACGATGTGATGGAAGAAATGATGGGAATGCTGATTGACTTGGGTGCAGTGCCGCCACCACAAGAGATTTGCGACGCTATTTTAGAACCGGTAGTCCAAGATGGCGTTGGCCCGGACGACTTTTATGTAAGTACAATTTATCCCACGGAAGTGCGGGTAAATGGTCAGTGGGTGAAAGCGCAAAATCAGCGGATGGATGGTGCTGTTGCTATTACTGAAACCGCTGATGGCCCAGTGGCTAAATGCAAATTATTGCGCGATTTAAAAGTAGGAGAAAAAGTAGTTGTTGATGTGGTCGGCATCCGCACCATCCGCAAAACAGAATCGCGGGAACAGCGCAATTCTCAAGAATTCAGCTTTATGTCGGGCAGCGTTTCTAGCGAGCGCCGCGTAGAATTGGTCGTGGAACAAGTAGCCTGGGAATTGCGCCAAATTCGCGATCGCGGTGGCAAAGTTGTAGTTACGGCGGGGCCTGTTGTTATCCACACTGGCGGTGGCGAACATTTAGCGCATTTGATTCGCGAAGGTTACGTGCAAGCGTTGTTGGGCGGAAATGCGATCGCAGTTCACGACATGGAACAATCAAATATGGGAACCTCTTTAGGGGTTGACATGAAACGCGGTATTGCTGTGCGCGGCGGACACCGGCATCACTTGAAAATAATTAACACTGTGCGGCGTTACGGGAGTATTGCAAAAGCTGTTGAAGCAGGGTTGGTTACTAACGGTGTGATGTACGAGTGCGTGAAGAACAATATACCGTTTTCTCTTGCCGGTTCGATCCGCGATGACGGCCCACTTCCCGACACGCAAATGGATTTAGTTAAGGCTCAAGAAGAATATACTGAGCTGTTACGAGGTGCGGATATGGTGTTAATGCTGTCGTCTATGCTGCACTCAATTGGTGTGGGAAATATGACGCCGGCTGGTGTGAAGATGGTCTGTGTGGACATTAATCCGGCGGTGGTGACGAAATTGAGCGATCGGGGTTCGATCGAGTCTATTGGAGTTGTTACCGATGTGGGATTGTTCCTCAGTTTGTTGGTGAATCAATTGGATAAGTTGACCAGCCGCCATCATGTAGCTCAATCTGTTTAGATTCGGCGGTTGAAACCGCTTCTTGTCAAAACAAGTCAAAATCTGTACGCCAACCCACAAGCCCGCCGGGGGTTAAAAACCCCCGTCTCATAGCGAAAGTCCTCTAAAAGAGGACTGAAAAATACATTTTTTACAAGCATTTTAATGTTTTTTTCCAGTCGGTTTCAACCGACTTTCGCTATGAGACAGGGGTTTTCAACCCCTGGCGTACCAGGGGACAAAACCGATCGCTCACCGTGGCGTAAAGGCATAAAAACAGATCGCTCCTTGCCAAATTTGCCACAAACTATCTCACCTTTATATCGCGATCGAAAACCCGGTTTCTTGAGTGCGATCGCCCGTCCTCTCAAATCAAGGTAGAAACCGGGTTTTTGCCATGATAAATATTGCCTCTCACCCACAATACCCAAAAAAACGCTTGAGTACGATCGCCCGCTAATTTTGTGCGTGGGGCATCAATAATACTGGCTAGCGGCCACAGGTAACGTTGCTCGTTATATTTTTTTCAAAGGTTAAAATTCCCAGTCATCGCTGCTGTATCCGCTGAAGTTCTTGCTGAACATTTTTGAGGCGAGACATCATGTACTCAAAGCTTTCTCTATCTCCTTGAGCATTATAAAGGTTGGCTGCTGTTTGCCAGTCGGCAACTGTTGCTCTAATATCTTTTAAGTTAAGACGAACAGTACCCCGAATGCGGTAAGCATCAGCATAATTAGGTCGAATGCGGATGGCATTATTGCAGTCTCCAAGTGCAGCAGGATAGTCCCCGATCAGAAGTCGTGACAAACATCGGCTTTGGTGTGCTTCAGCAAAATTAGGATTGATTTTGATAGCTTGGGTGTAGGCTTCAATTGCTCCTTTATAGTCTTTGTTATTAAAAAAGTCGTCACCCCTTGTATAGAAGTCTGTGGAACTCGCTTGAGATATAATAACTATGGGAGCATGGCTAGACGCAGCATTAGGGGTTATACCTATTGTCAGTGGAATTGCCACGATGGTGATAGCTTGGTATAGAAAATTCATGATTAAATTGATGGGTGTATGTAAGTATATTGATCGCATTTTTAAGCTTTTTATCCTTTCGGTTCGGGCGATTTATGAAATAAAGAGGATAGATTTTAATTCCCCTTAGTCGCTAGAGTCCCAATCCTCAATTTTAACTTCCAGTCCACCCATAAAACTTACTCCTAACGAACTTTTAACAATGGATTCGTTGATAGCAACTGATTGACCCGGCTGTAAAGTTTGATTAATGATGACCGGCTTCGTGTAGAGAATTGTATTGCCTTTACCGATCTGAAGATCCGGGATACCAATCTTAATGGGTCTACTGCTGCGGTTCGTGATTTTACCTGTTACCCTAACCAGGTATGGATTGTCGGTGGATTGTACCCTCAAACCAGTGGCAATCAAGGGGTTTTGATTTCGTTCTATTGCCTTTATAGCATCGTCTATCCGTCCTCTCTCACATAGTGGCTCAAGGGATATGTGGTTGCCCGTTTTGGGATCTGTCCAGAAACAGCCCGGATACTCTTGAGCGATCGCACCGCTGTAACCCAAAGGCAAAAACGGAATTACGACAGCAGAAAGGGAAGTCGCCACACGCAGAAGTTTAAGTCTGGCCATAACACTTGGTTCCTTGAGCTTTTCTAGTTTATTGAGTGCTCAGCCTACAGCTTTTTTCTTAGAACCGATCGGCGTCAGCGCTTTGAGAATTCTCTCGAATAGCCTTTTGCTTACAGCTACCGCTTTATGTCAAGCTCATCTTTATCACTCCTCCACATACTATAGCGATCGCCCCTAAGCTGAAAAGCGGGAAAAGACGGATCTTTCTAACCTTTCGGTTATAAGTCGGAAAAAGACGGATCGAGGCGGTAAAAGTCGGATATAATAATCGAAGTTTCTCACAGCCTTGATAATGGATATTCGCGAGGTACTCGAATTTGTAGATCAAGTTGTCTACGATAAGACAGGTAAACGCCTCAGTCAGGAACTCAGGGCTAAAGCCACTGAGCTTGTAAGAAATTGCAAGCTATTCTGACCAGACCCCTCGCAAGAGGAAACGTTATTTAGGTCACGACACCGGAGAATGCGACGCTAGTTTTCCCCTCTGTCATCTGCAATTAAACAGTTTTAAAGTCACTGAAACAGTGTTGCAGGTCTAACAAGCCTTTATAACAGGTCGAAGCGAACATTACCCCGCAAGGGAGGCTCCACAAGAGCAAACATTATGCGTACAGGGTTGCAAAGTTTGAGGCGGTAACTGTCCTGTCGAAAGTACATTACAAAAGTACACTGAACCAAGCAACTCCAAGGCGGTAATGGATAAAGAAAGATTCAAGGCGATTGAAATCGCCGAGCCGTTTTCCTCTCAGGACTGAAGTCGCTGAGTTTCCCACTTACCGAGTGTTTTTTATGATTTACAGCGTGGAATTATCGAGGGAACTCTGAATCGACAAAAGTATGCTGAGATTGCCGATAGTTATCGTCTTTCGGAAGGTCACGTTAAGGATAGAGGTTACGAGCTTTTGCAAATGTTATCAGATGTGTTTGATGAACCCGTTGATAAACACAATCTTAAATCGGTTTTAGAACGGAAAGGAAATCTCAATATTAGTTTTGGCGATAACAATATTAGTAACATTATGGGTTACATCAATATTTGCTCCGATCGCCCCACTCCTACCCCAAATAAAAGCCGGCCTGCGACTCCTGACTTTCAGCGATACCAGTATCAAGCCAAGATTGAAATGGTTGGTAAGTTACGCCAATTCGGCTTGAAAGACGAGCAAATAGCAGAGTTGCTGGGGCTAACTTTGGAGGAAGTTAAGCAGGTACATTCGGAGGAATAAAAGTACGGTGCGCCTCCCCCGCTTACAGGCCCAGTAATATCAAATCCGGTAGCATCGGAATTATTCCTCTCTGTATTCTCTCCCTCTGCGTTCTCTGCGCCCTCTGCGGTTAAATCATTCCGATACAACCGGAAACGATATAATGTAGCGCGTTACTGGGGTGGTTGATATTAATATTGCAATAAAAAACCTCAGACCAGCAAGTCTGAGGACCGGAGTTCCTGAAAATCGTCACTTCTTACTATTGTCGCCAACCAACACCACAACATACAAGAGGGGTGCAACCCAGCACGACAGCTTTTGGCAGACAGAGATTGCTTCGTGACTCGGAAGGCGAAAGCAATTTTTAATTCCACACTTCATGAAAGCAAAACAATTATTCTCGCCATTTACATATCTGGGTTGATAATTTAGCTTTAAGATGGGAGTCTGTCCTCGATCGCAATATAAGGAGCACCGTGAGTCCCCGTATATATTTGAGTCGGGCGGTAAATGCGGTTTGCTTCTAGCTGTTCCTTCCAGTGGGCCAACCAGCCAGCAACGCGGGCGATCGCAAAAACTGGTGTAAATAAGTCCAGCGGAATTCCCATTTTGCGGTAAACCAAACCCGAATAGAAATCTACATTTGCATAAATTCCCTTGTGAGCTAGTTTTTCCTCAACCACTTCTTCTAACTTGATAGCAATGTCGTAATAATCGTCGTGGCCGAAGTTCTCAAACAACTGTTCCGCTAACCTCTGAAGAATAGTTGCTCTCGGATCTTTCACCTTGTAAACTCGGTGACCGAAACCCATGATTTTGTCCTTATTTGCAACACTCTTCTCGACAAAAGCCCGCACGTTTTCTACCGAACCAATTTGCTCCAACATATCAATCACTTCTTCATTAGCTCCCCCGTGCAGCGGCCCCGCCAAAGTGCCAACTGCTGAAGCAATCACTCCGTAAGGGTCTGTCAGTGTCGAAGCTGTTACCATTGCCGAAAATGTAGAGGCATTAATGGTATGTTCAGCATGGAGAGTCAGACAAGTGTCAAAAATGCTAGCTAACAGGGGATCGGGTTCTTGCTCGTTGAGCATATAAAGAAAGTTAGCCGAGTAGTTCAAGTCATCCCTCGGCCGCACCGGATCATTTCCCCGTCGCATTTGCTGGAACGCTGCTACCATTGTGGGAATCTTAGCTAGCAGCCGCACTACAGCTTCTCGAATGTATGCTGGGTTAGCCAGAGCTCTGCGAGAGTAGAACAAGCCCAGGGCGGCAGCTGAAGCTTGCAGGGCATCCATTGGATGTCCTCTTTCTGGAAAGCATTTCATCATGTCCCGGATGCGATATTTGATCCGGCGGTGATAGCGAATTTCATGCTCGAAAGCTTCTAGTTCTTCCTTTGTCGGAAGTACCCCCCAGATTAATAAATATGAAGTTTCGAGAAAGGAACTTTTCAGCGCCAGTTCCTCGATGCTAATCCCGCGATATTCCAGCAACCCTTTTTGTCCATCGACGTAGCTAATGCTGGACAAGGTGGCGGGAACACCTTCTAAACCTGGTTTGAATTCGCCGACGACCATTGCGATACCGTTTTGTGTGAGTTCAATCTACTAAAAGTACATTACCAGAAACGAAGATAGTGTCACAGTCTTGACAGATTATCATTTAATTCGGGTTCAGAAACCGGGTTTTTCAACAGACAGTCCGATCGCACCGCTGCGTATTGTCGCCCCTTTTTCCCGGTTTCCCCGTCCCAGAATGCGGGTTTAAGAGGGCTGGCGCGTCCTGTTAATGTCGGGGCAGTTCCCTGTTTCTACTGCAGCAAAAACTTGGGCGCAGTTAGCCAAAACATTTGGCTGCGGCCCACAGGGGAACCCGTTTCCGGGAGGATTAAGCCGATGATACCTGCTTTTTTGAGAATGAGGGCATCTTGCGATCGAGCCCAAAGCAAAGTTTCTGCCCAGTGGCCTAAGTCTGGTTGGTGGCCCACCAGGGCCAAGCTGCGGCTACCTATTTCCTGCCACTGTTTGTACCACTCCAGCCAGTTCCCGATGTCTCCTGAAGGTGCGAGGGTGGCGGATTCTTCTATTTGGGAACTCAAACCGACTGTTTGCAGGATTTGCGCCGTTTGCTGGGCCCGCAGTAGGGGACTGGTGAGAATCAAGTCAAACTGAATTTCGAGTTCGTACAGCCGTTGGGCAATTTTCCTGGTTTTACGATCGCCCTCTTTAGTCAGCGGGCGTTCAGAGTCTGTATCATATTCTTCGGGTGCGGCGGCGATACCGTGCCGGATCAGATAAATAACCATATATCAATACTTCCAGGCATTTTATTATCCCGTTTTTCTAGGAGCGGTCTAGGAGATACCTACCTTTTGCCTATTCTACAACTGGATTGAAATCTGGCGCCGTCATCTGGTTGGCGCTTGTGTAGCGATCGCGCCCTTGTCGTTTCGCATCATATAATGCTCGATCGGCGAGGGCAACGAGTTCATCCGGTGATGTTTCCGCACTGGGAATCACAGTTGCAATTCCCATGCTAACAGTCACGATCGCGCTCACATCAGATTGCTCGTGAGGGATTCCCAAATCTCGGATTGCCTCTCGGATCGACTCAGCAACCGCGATCGCGCCATCCGCATCCGTATTCGGTAGGATAGCAGCGAATTCTTCGCCCCCGTAACGTGCAAACAGATCCGATGAACGTTTAACCGCAAGTGCCGCCGATGAAGCCACTTTTACTAAACAAATATCCCCAGCTTGATGTCCGTAGCAATCGTTATATCGCTTGAAATAATCTACATCCAACATAATCAGGGACAACAACTGCTGTCCCTGGTTCAATCGCTGCCATTCCGACTGCAATTGCTCATCGAAACAGCGACGGTTTGCTACTTGGGTTAACCCATCTGTCGCGGCGATTAATCTGTCTCGCTGAGCCTGATTTCTGAGCATCTCCTCTGCCTGCTTGCGTTCTGTAATATCAGCAAAAGTTGTTACTACCCCATAGGGTTGAGACTGATTCATTTGGAACAGCGGTTGCGAATTAATCGAAATCCAAGTCAGCGTTTTATCCGATTTGTGAATGCCCATAACCACATTTGATACCGGTTTTCCCGTCCGTAGGGTAATCATTGCCGGATGCTGTTGGCCGGGGAAGGGAGAGCCATCTTCCTGAACGGTTCGCCAGTCTAAATCTATGGATGTACGCCCCATCATTTGTTCGGGGGTCAGTCCGAGAATCCTTGCGGCACTAGCATTACAGGTAGTAATTTGTCCGTCTGCTAGCTGAACTACGACGCCTTCAGTCATGCTTGTAATCACAGAACGGTACCGTTCCTCGCTCTCGAGCAATTGACTCAGGAGAATGTTTTTAGCATCAAACTCTGAAGCCAGATGCAGGCTACCCCCCAAAAACCCCGCCATCAGTTGTAAGGTATGAATATCGGACTGTGTAAAGGCACAGGGTTTAGCTGAAACAACTTTTAAGACGCCCACCCGATCGTCCTGATAGAACAAGGGAACAACCACCAGTGACCGGATACCAATGCGCTGACAGACAGACTGCTCCACCCGTGTATCGGTTTGTGAATCATCGCAAAGCATGATTTGGCCGGTGGCAATACATTTTCCCGATAAACTTGTCCCTACTTTGATCCGTAATCCCACATAGGCGCTGGCGATACCGCTCGCTGCCCGATACACCAACTCTTCCCCTTCCAGCATTTCAATCACGGCCCCATCGGCACCGAGCGATTTTTGAGTTCGATCGGTAATCACCGCCATCACTGCATCCAGGTTAGGATTGGGGGTGGCGATTTCCTGTTGGGTGGCAATCACCACCGCCAGACGCTCGAACTCTTGTTGCAATGCTGCTTCTGCTTGCTTGCGATCGGTGATATTTTTCATAAAGCAGTGATGCCCGATCGATCGCTCCTGCGAGTCGTAGGCTGCCAACATCACCACCTGCTTGTAAAAGATCGAGCCATCTTTCCGGATACCCCGGGCCTCAACCTCCACTCGGCCGCAGGCTAGCATTTTTTGATAAGCGGCCCTCATCCTGTCGCAGTCTTCGGGATGAACTGTTTTCTGCCAACTCATACCAACCATTTCTTCAGGCTGATAACCTGCTAGATTCGCGTAGGCTTGATTAACGGTGATGTACCGTCCGAAAATATCCAGCCGCGAGATGCCCTCAACGGCATTAGCAAGAGCTGTACTCAATTCTCTGAGTTCTGTTTCCGCCTGGACAAGATCCGTAATGTCTTGGCATGTACCAAACAACCGAATGACTTTTCCCTCTGCATTGAGTTGAACCTGTCCTCTGGCTTCGGTATGGCGGATAGAACCATTCGGGCGCACGATTCTGAGGCGCAATAGATAAGGCTCTGCGTGAGAGAGTGCTCGTTGAACTACCCGGTGTAGCTGTTTGGCACTTTCTGGATGGTAAAGCCGCAGGTTTTCTTCATAGGTAGGTTCGCCCAGGGCCCTGGATCGTCCCAAAATCTTGAAGAGTTCGGGAGACCAGGTAATTTTACCGGCAATCACGTCAAATTCCCAGCTACCGATGTGGGCAACCCGCTGGGCTTCTGACAACCGGGTTTCACTCTTTTGGAGGGCTGTTTCTACCTGCTGGCGGTCGGTAATGTCTTTTTCGTTCACGAGCAACATCGGGTTGCCTGTTACCGGGTCGTTGGTACACCGCACGTCGATCCCATGCCAGCGAATTCCCGCCAGAGTAATCACTTGAGCCTCCGTGCTAAATACCTCACCGGACTGAATAACTGCCATTGCTCGCTCTCCTACTTGAGAGTCAACAAAGCGGCTCAGAAAAGCATTATCTGTCGCACAGCCAGGGTGCAGCGCATCCCCGTAACAGCCCAAGGCCGCCGGGTTTTGCAGCAGCGGCACACCTTCGAGGGTGTAGAGCGAAACCATTAGCGAGGTGTGTCGGATTGCCTCGATCGATCGTAGGGTTTCCGGTTCGATTTGAGGAGCGGTTTCGACCTTACCCTCCACCAGGATTGCCAAACGCCCGCTATCAATCCTGATGCCAGAGCACCGACAGCCGACAGAAACAGGCTCACCGGCCGGGTAAAACGTCCACTGCTCAGACAAGGTTTGGCCTTGCTCAAACTGCTCCAGATAGCCCTGCAAGCGAATCCGAGTACACTCTGACAACATATCCCTAAAGTTGTGGCTCGCGAGTTGCTGTCGCGTCGAAGCATTCCACAGGTACAAGGAGGCTTGGTTGGCCCACCGGATTTGCCAATCCTCAATATCAAATATCCAGATCGGGTTTTGCAACAAGTCAAAGGCTTTGAGGTGAACAATTTCCCCACTCAGGGAACAGGCCAACTCTGGTTGGAGACAATTTTGATGATTGACTCTTGGCGCGCTTTCGGTATTGGGCTCAGTTTGATTTGGTTCTGTTTCGAGTTCCGGCGGTTGAGTTGGCCCCAGCACCGGGCCGTGAGATTCCAAGTGCCGCATCCTCAACCCGATGTGCATTGCAACCTGTTGCAGGATCTCAAGGTCGAGAGGTTCCCACTGACGCGGACTTCGGCATTGATGAGCAATCAACAGTCCCCAAAGCTTCGGAGATTGCTGCTGTTGGTCATTTAGCAAGATGGGCGCAACTAAATTTGCCTGAACTTGGATGCGATCGAGCAATTCGACATCACAAGCTTGAAGATCACCAGCGTGAATATCAGAAATGGCACTCGTTTGTCCCTGGCTGTAACGCTCTACCCAGTTTGCTTCCAGGCAAGGGTCAGGAATCACTTGCCCCTGGATGGGCCGCCACCGATCGCCAACAGATTCAGCAAATACTACCCTATCTCTATGCGGTAGGAAGCGATAAATAATCACGCGATCTGTTTGCAGCAGCACCCTGGTTTCTTGTAGCGCACATTGCAGAATTGTCTCCAGATCCACGAACTCGTTGATTTTAAGTGCAATTTCTGAAACTTTTTCTATGCTTTTCTCTAACGACCAAGAGAAAGTCTGTTTTGTAGACATCTCCGTGTTCCTTGTTTTTTCCAGCTATTTTCTACTATTCTAACCCGCGACAAATAAATATAATAATTTGTTTTAAATCCTAGGAATCGCTAGCTGGGCTTAGAAAAAAACCATATTTCTGTTGCCAGCCAAACTTTTTTTTGATTGCTACAATTACTTTTAGTGTATCATTTAGCCTAGAGTTTAGGTTGTTTTGCATCTATTTTGCTTTTTCTCAAGCGTTTTTTGGCTAATTTTTATCAAAAATCTCCTGTCCCAACTATAGCAATCATAAATCCTTTGTGAATTTCTTACTCCCTCCCCTTGGGTTCGGGGAGGGTTGAGCTAAAAAAAATACGACTCCTGCAAGGATTGCTATATAAGAACTTGTGATTGATTGAGCGAATAAATAATAAAATCTCAAAAAATCACCCCTGTCTAATTGTTAAAACTTAAGAACTGTTGGGGAGCTTAGTAAACTAGAACAAACTAAATTTGCCCCCCAACCTGGTTTTTTTTACCATAATACTTCGTTGTATCGGGAGCATCTCATATTTGTAAAAACACTTCTTCTGGCTCCTTCCTTCTTCCTCTTCCCTCCTGCCTCCTGCCCCGCAGCATCGGGCCTCTAAACTCCAATTTCTAGCTTGCCTGCTTTCATTGAGATGCTCCCGTTGTATCCCTTGACAATAGTTAAAAAACCCGGTTTCTTTGGTGTATGATTTTGGGAAATTGGTAGAATTTTTATTACTGTTAGTCCTGGAGGGATAAATCGGGTTTTTCAACCCCCTTACTTCGTTAAAACTGACATCTTACACCATTGTCCATAAGCTTTTTATGCACAGGCTTTCCGGCCTGTTTATGGCAGAGGTGGACTGGGCGTAAGTTCAAACCCTCAATAAGAGTTAAAAAACCTGGTTGATGAGAGTTGGAGTGCGGGCAGGACTGATTGTCAAGTTAAGATTTGGCCCGGAATGAGCAAAAAACACGGCAAAACCTGGTAGCAACGGGAGGTCTAACCCAGCGGCATTCCCAGGCTGTGGCTGGAATCAAGACCGCACCTAAAAACTCCAGAGTTAATGATCGTAAACAGGATTGTCTTTAGGACTAATTAAATTCAGCAGTTTTTGCTTAATCTGAGCATCAAATACTTCCCATTTCAGCCTTGCATAATCGCTCTTCTCATTCCCGCCGGAAAGAAACCCCACGGGAATTTCAAAACCTCCGGCTTGACTTCTACCACCCCCAAAAAAGCGTCCTTGAGCATCTTGACCGAAGGCTTCTTTAATGAATTCGTCGGGGTCGAGAGTAAGTTTATTAGTTCGCAGGGAGCCAATTACTACTTCAATTTCTTCGTCTTTGTCGTGAACAATTGCGTAAACAACGGCTGTATGTACGTTCTCTTCTGTTACTAAAAAGTCCGCCGCTTGGGGAATAGAATCCCGATCGTCATAGCGGAGGTAGCCGATGCCGGCGATCGAAAAATTGTTCTGGACGGTGCGGTGTTTGAGCGATCGCTCGATCGCGTCCATCACCCACTTAGAACGAGACGACTGTAACACGGCATTCAGCAACTGCGGGTCGTAAAACCTGCTCAAATAAGCCGCAGCTAGAAAGTCCTCCTCCTGAGCTTGTCTGAGGGCGATCGTATCCGATCGCAAACCGTGCATCAAAGCTGTGGCGCACTTGATGTGCAGACTGACGCTGGCGTCGAGATTTAGCAGTCCAGCCTGTAAATACTCGGCAAAAATCGTGGCTGTAGCGCGGATTTGAGGGCGCAAATCGGTAAATTCTGCGTTCATTTCCCCCTGCAAATTGTGATGATCGATGACGGCGGCGATCGGAACTCCAGCCGCTAAAATATACTGGGTTAAGTTACAAGTAGTCCCTTGGTTGTCAATGAAAGCGCAGCCCTGAAACACCGACAAATCCTTAGTTTTTACTGTTTCCACCGTCCAGCGCTGCAACGGCAACCCTGTCAATTTAACTAAGGCAATATTTTCTTGGTGGCTGAGGGCACCGGCGTAGATAATCTCGCATTGGATATCGTATTGTTCGGCGATTAATTTGTAAGTCCAAGCGCTGGAAAGTGCGTCGGGATCTGGAAAATCTTGCAGCAAGATTAACTGGCGAGTGCCTTTGTGCCGATCGAACATTTGGCGCAATTGCTCGACTTTGCGATCGTGCAATTCCTCGCGGAGACGGCCGCGATTCTCTTCGGAAACAACTTCGGCTTTGCTGCGCCGTTTCCCAGGGGCACTCACTGCGGGTACAACCTCGCTGCTGGCCTCAAGTTCACCTTCGCGATTGCCGGATGTTTCATCGGAATTGTTAGGGGGATGGTCTTTCATCGTTGAAAATTAACAATTTAACTATTTCAGGATTTGCACGACATTCGATCTTAAACCCGGTTTCTTTGTAGATGCCTTTTTGTCAAAGCCCATACTTTTTACGACAAACCTGATTTAAGAGCGTAAATTCTCTCTTTAATTTTTTAATTCACGCAAAGAGTGTGTGTTGCCCGGAACGAAGCAATCTCAGGACTCAGAACTCCCGCAAAAAACCCCCGCGCTTGCGCTGACAGGGGTTTTAAAGGCCTATTACATATTTTTGCCATTCTTTGTGCATACCGCTCTTAACGTGTTTAGTCACTTCAAAATAAAGACCACTGTGAGGTTTCCTAGGCGGATAGCGCAGCGACATTCCCGCTTCTTTTGGCGTGCGGCTGCCTTTATTGACATTGCAGCGCACGCAGGCGGTGACGAGGTTTTCCCAACTGTCCCCTCCTCCGCGCGATCGGGGAATTACATGATCGAGGGTTAAATCGTCGCCCGTATAACTACAGTATTGACAAGAGTGTGCGTCCCGGTGCAAGATATTCCGGCGGGTCAGAGGAATATCCTTATAGGGAACTCGGACGTAATGCCTGAGTCGGATCACAGTTGGTAGCGGGAAGTTTGGCGCAATAAATTTCCCGTTGTGTTCTACCTGTTCTGCTTTTCCTTTCAGCAACAAAACTACCGCCCTTCGCCAATTGGTGATGTTAAGGGGTTCGTAGGAGGCGTTCAGCACCAGAACATTGCCCATTGTTGATTATTAAAGAGAATATTTTTTTCGATGTTAACACAGGTTCCACTTTAGGTGGGACGGCATCAGGAACAGCGAGGCTCAGCAAAAAAAGGTGAAAAACCACTCCTTTACCCTATACCTTGGCGCCTGCGCCCCCTAGGGCTGCATCTATTTTCGGCATTTGGTGTTTGTCAGCGAGCTTTTTTCCCGGAGTTTTGGCCCAGATGAGGCCAGTGTGTGCGATCGCCAAAATTTGCAGAATAAATTTTATTTTTTTCTCTAAATGCCTAATCTTCCCGGCAACAAACAGTTTAACTTTTTAGACTATTAGTAACCTTAAATGAAAAAGCTTATTACTGCTCATGAAATTTCGGCTCTTAAAGTCTGCTTTGAGCGCGTCAATTATTGCCCTTGCTGCTCCGATTTTAGCAAACAGTCCAGCCTTTGCCCAAACGCCTTCATTCTTCTGCGGCGCTGCTGGCGGCCGCCCAGCTACAATTGCTGTCCAACAAGGCAAAAATATTCCCGTTATTTTGTGGCTAGCTGATAACTATTTTAATGAATCAGGAGAAGATGCGATTACTCGGTGTACCAGAGTCTCAGGAATTCTCAACAACTCGCAACCGCAAGGAAGCTGGGAGAATGTTGTCACAGCAGGTGCATCTAGCAACGGTCAACTAATTATTTGTGCAGCTAATCCTCAAGACGGTTCCTGTAGATTATTATATCAAGTACCCAAAGGTCAAAATCCCGAACAAGCCCGACAAGAACTCTTAAAAAGAGTTACAAATCCTAATGTAAGTGTTTCGCCTGTTAAAGTAAATTGATAGTCATTAGTAGGGACACCGCACCGTGCCCATAGGTGTCAACTTAAGGTACAACCAATAGTCCGGCAGGGGTTGAAACCCCTGCCTCAAAGCTAAAGTCCTCTAAAAGAGGACTAATGAGTTGAGATTCTTCTCTTCAGTCCTCTTTGAGAGGACTTTCGCTATTAGACAGGGGTTTCTAACCCCTGGCGGACTTGATGGATGACTAACGAACTTGGCGGGCTGGCAGCTTAAGTTGACACGCTTTGGGCACGGTGCGGTGTCCCTACTTGCAGATAGTTGAAACTCTGGTAAAATACTTCGGTTGAGTGGTGAAAAAGTCGCAGCTTTGCTTCAGCAATTCTTCTAACCCTTCAACCTGCCTCAACCAGACAGTGCCGTTGCTTCCAGCTACAGCAATTTGCTTTCCCTCTCCACTCCAACTGACACTAACAACATTCTCCTCGAACTCAAATTGAGCAACCTGCCGCCCCGCTAAATTCCACAGCCGTACAGTCTTGTCAATTCCCACTGTAGCAAGCCGTTCTCCGTCGGGACTAAAACTAATTGATTTCGCATCAAAATGCAAGGTTTGAAATTCCTTAACTAATTCTTTTTCTGACAGATTCCACAGCCCAACTTTGCCATTCAATGTTACTGTAGCAAAGCGATACTGGTGTTCAGCCGGAGTGAAACTCAGCCCAATTGCTTGAACAGGCAGTGTTTTTTTCAGCTTGCCCGACCAATTCCAAATTCGCACTGTAGATTTGCCATCTAAAGTCGTTATGAAATCGCCGTTTGGGCTAAAAATTACGCTTCTCACTAAGCCGTTGTGACCTGGGAGTTTCAGGCTAGGCGATACTAATTGTGGCAGTTTAGACAAATCCCAAATTGCAGCATAGCTGTCTATCCCTGCCCCCGCTAATAACTTTCCTTCGGGACTAAAACTGATACTGGTAACAGAGCCTTTAATTCCTTTCAAAGTAGAAATATTTTTACCTGATAAATTCCATATTTTAACTGTGCTGTCCCTTCCGGCGGTCGCTAAAAATTTACCATTCGGGCTAAAGTTTACCATATTAACTGACTGCTGTAAAGCTTTCCATTCAGCAATTTTTTGCCCGGAAAAGTTCCAAAGCCGAACTCGATCGTCTATTCCTGCGGTTGCTAAAACCTGCCTGTTTGGGCTAAAAGTGACGCTGGTAACTGCACCTTTATGAGCTTGCCAATTTATCTTTGTTGGCGGAAGTGATGAGGCTTTTGTCTCCTGTGTTGCGCTAATTTTATCAAGAATTATTTGTAATGCTAATAGCGGTCTAGTGGCCGGATATTGTTCTAGCTTGTGTTTATTTTGTACCAATGTTTTTAATTTTTTACCGGAGGCGATCGCCCTCAATAAAGCTTCTGATAAAGCTTCGCTGTTTTCTGTCTTTTGAGATACCGCTAACAATAAAGCATCGCTGCCATTTTGTTCGATTTCAATACTTGCTTGGGCCAGTTTAAACCGCTGGTAAGCGAGAGTTGAAAAGCCGATCGCCGCCAGTAACGATGCTGCCAGTACCGCAGAACCGATGCCGATCCACTGTTTGGCTTTTTGTTTGGCAGAGTCAGCTTCAATCAAAGCTTTTTCGGCATCACATACAGCTTTTTTGGTTTCTAGTGTAGCTAAATGCAGCATTTGATTTTGGTCGCTCAAAATAACTTTCTGGCTAGCCGTCAAAAACTGAAAATCTTCGTTTCTCAAACTTTTTCCGGCCGCCCAAACTAATGCTGACTGCAAATCATCCCCTCGCAACAGTTGGGAATCATCTTCACAGCTAGAATTTAGCCAGACTTTGATTGCTTCCGAGTAAGGCGAGAGTTTTTGTAATTTTTCTTCAATTAGTCCTTGGTTAAATACAGCTTGATAAATAGGATTAGAAATTGTTAGTTTTTCCCCCCGCTTAACGATTAATCCGCTCAATCGCAACTCCATTTGTTCGGCACTACCATCGGGGAGAATTTCAGTTTGTTCTAAAATTTGCTGATATAATCCGAGTCTCCTCACAATCCGCTGGTTTTCTTTGAAAAGCCGATCGCGAATTGTGGACAAATGTTCTGGAACATCCTGAGATTCCCAATTCTCCACTATTTTCAAGCGCACTACCTTCTCAACCCATTCTTGAGGATTTTGGATGGTATCTTTCCCCCCGAATGTAGGGGCGGTGCCCCCGTGCCCGCCCTGGGGTAAATTCGGGATAAATTCGGCATTTTCCAACAAGAGTTTGCACAGCTTCTGAGTCAGGAATGGCTGGCCGCCCGTCCAATACAAAACCTCTCTCAAAACTTCCTGAGAGCTGTCTGTCAGCTCTGCCAACCCCGCTGCTAGCGGTTGAGCTTCTGTTTCGTCAAAACCACTTAATTCGATCGCCTTGCCAATATTAAAAGGGGTATTGCTGGTGGCATTTTGCTCGCGGCACAAATCCGTCGGCGATGCTACGCCTAAGAGGGCCCAAGTTAGGCGATCGAACTCTGAATTGTTGGCGCGCTTGTTGTAGCACGATCGAATTAAGGCTAAAAAATCGTCGGCGGGAAAATCTAGGGCGAGAATGCTGTCGATTTCGTCAATAAAAATGACAATATTGCTGGAAATGTTGGGTAAGAGTACGGTTTCGATGAATTCGCTCAATCTTTGAACCGGGGTTAAAAAATTGCGATCGCGCCACCAAGTCCGCACGTTGACAATATCCGACAGGTTAAAGTTATTTTCGAGAATGCGTAGCAAGCCAGCATACCACTGTTCGGGAGTGACGCCGCGGTTGCCAATTTCCGAAATGTCGATCGCAGCACAAGCAATTCCTTCATTTCTCAGCCGCTGAATTGTCCGCACCTGCAAGCTAGATTTGCCCATTTGCCGCGAATTCAAAACATAGCAAAATTCCCCAGCTTTTAATCCGTTATAAAGGTCGTCGTCGGCTTGCCGCTTCACATAATTGGGAGCGTTATTGGTGAGACTCCCACCGACTTGATAGTAACTGGGCTTTGTGGTAAAATTCATAGGATAAAATGGTAAAATCAAAAAAATATATTGGGGTCATTCGGCGGTTAAAACCGCTACTACACAAACAAAGTCCGCCTTCGCGGACTGAAGAAATGAGGCGTATTAAAGCAAACTTTTGTATGATACATTGTACCACAATACAACATGAAAACTGATTGGATTGGATATCACTGCGAAAAAGACAAGTTAAGATCTGAAATTTGGTATTTGCTGAAGCAGCAAGCCGCATCTATTGGCGATCCGTTTGGTCATATTCCCAACTTTGTCGGTGCACAGGTGGCGGCCGAAAAATTGGCAAATTTACCAATTTGGCAACAAGCAAAAACTATTAAGTGCAATCCAGATGCGGCGCAAAATCCGGTGCGGATGAAAGCTTTGCAAGATGGAAAACGCCTGTATATGGCAGTACCGCGATTGACAGAAGATCGCTGTTTTGTTGAGTTAACCGCTGAGGATTTGCAGCGACAAAATATATCAATTGCCGAAAGTGCGTTAGCGAAGCCCTCGAAGAGGATCGCCCGCAAAGCACTCGATTGCGGAAAATTGGTAAGTTTTGCAGAAATGGAGCCAATTGATTTAGTAATAGTCGGCTGTGTAGCGGTGGCGCGCAACGGGGGAAGAACCGGGAAAGGTGCAGGTTTTGCCGATTTGGAATTGGCTATGTTGACAGAATTCGGGTTAGTACAAATCGATACGCCAATTGTGACAACAGTGCATCCTTTGCAAATAGTCGAAGATTTGCGTTTACCAATGCAAGCTCACGATTGGGCGCTGAATTGGATTGTTACTGCTGAGGGGGTAATTGAAACTAATACAACTTATCCGCGTCCAATTGGGTTAAACTGGGATAGTATACGGTCGGAACAGTTGGAACAAATTCCAATTTTGCGAAAGTTGAGAGAGCAATTAACCAATAACCAATAGCTTTTAATCAAAATCAAGGCAAAAGAGCATCTACAGCGATCGCCCCAATTTCTATCCCTTCAATAATAATCGGTATAACAGCCGATCGCCCGAAATCCCACCTTTGACTGTAATCTGGCTGCTCAACTTCAGCAATAGGGTGAGAGTACACCTCAACCAGTCCTTCAATAAGATTCACAATCCAATAAATCGCAATTCCAGCGCGGGCATAAATCCGTTTTTTTACAGTTCGATCGCGCTGAAGCGTCGTATCGGATACTTCAATAATCAGGGCAATATCTTCAGCGCCCGGATGGCGATCGAGATACTGTCGCGTATCCCCTCGAACAACCACTATATCAGGTTCGGGTTCGCTGTTGGATAGCGTGATCGGTTCTTGAGAATCGACATACCACCCCGCAGGTAAAATATTCTCTAAAGCTGTTCTGGCAAGACGAGTTGTTGCTCGATGCGGTGGATTTTTGGGCATTTTGAAAACCAGCCAACCTTCCAGCAATTCTACAGAGTCATCATCCGTGAGAATGCCAGCTTGAATTATCGCATGATACTGCTCGATGCTCAAGCGCAAAATCAGATCGTTCGGAATTGCTGCAACACTTTCGACGGGCGGCATAACTGTATGGGCGAGTTGATTGTTTTCTTATTTTACTGTTTCTTTAACGAACCGCGAAGGCGCGAAGCAAGACAGAAGAAGACTGTAAGTTGATGATATATCTACTTTGTGGTGAACACGCGCCATGCAATGAAAGCAGTAAAGGCTAGATAACCAAATACGGCTATCCAATCTAGCCAATTATCGGATGTTATCAAAAAAATATCGTTCATGGGCTGTTTTAATCTAAAAAGAGGTAGATTGTGATTTGTCGTTTGGTGGGGGCGGGTTTATGAGATTGTTCATTTTAGGCAATTATTGTCGGTGAACCCGCCCCTACCATATCTGGAATTATAGGATAGCAGAGCGATCGGACTTAGACGATCGCGCTTAAGTGCGATCGAAAATATTGTCGATACAGTTCGCACCTCGGCACGCACTCGTTACCCTGCAACTTCACCAACCCCAAACTGTCCAACTTAAAAGCCTGCATCGCCTTTAATTGCACCGGAGAGTCCGCCGCCACAATCTCTCTCATCCCCTGCGCTAACTCAGGATATTCTTCTAAATTCCACAACTGCCGGCGCAAATGGTCGCTGTAAATTCCCGCATCCGCGATCGCACTTTCTTTTAATTCATCTAGTGTCAAACCCGATCTCGAAATGTGATATAATGCAACTCGCACTAAATACGGATGACCGCCGACAATTGCCATCAATTCCTCAACTTCTGCATCCGACCAATTCAAATTATGGCGCGCTGCTAAATCTTGTATTTGCTGAGAGTTGAATTCGGGCAAATCTACGGGCAGTCCGACGTTAAAAGGCGATTGATTGATGTTCATCGGGATGTAAACTTCGGTGGAGTGCACTACAATTAATCGCAGTTTTTTCCAGATGTCGCGCCGCTTCGATTCTTCGTGCCACGCCCGCAGCAGTCCTAAAAAGTCTTCGGCAATGTCGGGATATTGGAAAACGCGATCGATCTCGTCTAATCCTAAAATTAAAGGACTGTCGATTTGCGGCAAAATGTATTTTTCAAAGTAATCTTTGCAGTTGACTTTGCTGCCAAAAATCTCGTCCCAATAATCGTCTAATTGATTGGGTAAGTGCAACTCGCGGCCGACGTAAGCGCAAAACCACTTTAAGAATTTATCTAAGTTTGCGAATACAGCTTTATCTACTAACTGAAAAGTTAGTGGCACGGTGCAATAGCCTTGACGGGCTCCGTGATGCAAAATTCTTGCCATCAATGAAGTTTTGCCCATTTGTCTGGGCGCTTTGATTCTAATTAAGGCGCTGGGCTGCACAATAGTTTGATAGCAACGTTCTTCGATGGGCGGGCGTTCTACATAAAATTGAGAAGCGACATCGACTTGTCCTCCCGGTAATTCCGGTTCGGCTGCGGGTAGAGGTATTTCGTCGTTGCTAATTTCTAATAGCTGTTTTTGTGTTAAATCTTCTGTTTCTTCTGTGACTGGTGCGGGTTGTTCTGCTAACAAATTCAGAACTTCTTCGATAATAATTGGAGTGTCGGCGGTGGTTTTCCATTCCCTCTGTTTGATGCGGTACAGATAGCCCCGCAAGTCGTGATTTAGAGGCGCATTCAGCGGAAAACCGACGCGGATGGGGAGAATTATTGGTTTCTTGTCAGGGCGGGAGTCTAGCAGTTCTTTTGCTTGCTGAACTTGATATGTTAGCAATTCGCTTTGATTTCCCGTTGGCGGCAACAGTAGCAGCAAATAATCGCATTCTTGGAGGAATGAATTAATGCGATCGAACCAATTATCTCCTAATCTAATGTTATTTTCTGCTGTGAAAACTGTATGACCGATCGCGCTTAAGGCCGTTTCTAACTGTTTTCCCAACTCGCGATCGGGTTCGGCGCTGCGATAACTCACAAATACTTTAACAATTCTGCTGCTGCTGGCTGTTTCCCCCGCTGGTGGCGAATTGTCCAGCTCGTCTAAATTTTCCGATTCCTCCAGTTTAGCCGAGCGGTGGTCGCCATTCGCCAGATTCATTTCAAAAGCCGCGAACAACTGCCGAATTTTACTCAGATCCGCACCTTCTCTACCCTGCTTAATTTTGCTGACTGTATCGGCACCGACGCCAGATTCAGCCTCGATTTCCGTCAGAGTACCTCTAATGTTATGTCGGTCAGACCATTCTTGGAGCGCCTCGTTAAGTTTCTTTAAGCCAGAGGCAGTGAGAATGCGACCGCGATCGCGTTTTGACTTGAGCACTTCGCTTGCACTGAAAGGGGAACGAATCTAGAAATTTTAACGCCTTAAGTCCCTATTTTGGGCGATTTTAAGGAAGATAATCAGCCAGCCGGAATTTAAGGGATTTTACTTGGAGAGGTTTTTGGGGCGATCGACTCCTCAAACTCTGTCCTGATAACGGCTTCAACAGTTGAATATATTTGAGGAGAAAAAGTTTTTCTTAAGTCCCCAATCTCCGCCGCTAATGACGATTTAACTTTTTAGAGTAGATACACCCAGCAAAAAAGGAGAACCCAAATGAACAAAATCTTACACAGACTGGCAATGGCCGCTTTGGGAACTGCCGCCATTTTCACAATTAATACACTTAATAATTTAACAGAAGCATCAGCCGCTGGTAAATTTGACCAATCCGAAATTCATCAAAACACAGTTTTTCCACTTGGCGTACCGGGTCAGTTCCATAAATAGGCAAATTCATTGATTGATTTAATTGAATTAAGGAGAAATTATGAAGTCTACACTGTGTTCGCCGCAACCTATAGCTACCAAATCTGACTCGGTTGATGCTGAGGCGATCGATGCCTGCACTGCACTTGCATGGGTGGAATTGGTAGCATTAGATGCCAGCGCTCTCACGGGGGATGATTGGCTGGCTTTGTGCGATGATATAGATAGCGGGGAAATCTACCGCTGCTGGTTTTTGTGGCGCGATCGCGAAGTTAGCGGTAATTGGGAAGCTTACGATCCTTTGAGCGATCGCCGATTTGTTGCTAAAGGAAAAGTTTTTCTCAAAGCCGCGATCGACTCCCTTGAAGATGCTAGAAATCGAGAAGTCGCCTAACTTGAATTCATCTCAGAGGAAGAAAATTTGTGTCTACAATACAATAATTCTGCCAAGAGAATTCGCCAGTGTACAAAGTTTTGTCCGCCTGCGCGAGACAGGAAGAAAAACGGGTAATAGAACCGGATTTGATATGAGTCCCGGAAACGGAATACTCTCAGAGAAAATAAAAAAAATACGGCTGCGGGCAAGAGTTGACTGTATGATGCTAGGTGCTTCGTCTCGAAAGCGGTCGAGAACACTGTGACCGCCGCTTTCTCGTTGCAGCCGTTAAAATCTTTCTCTTCAAACATGACTCCTAAACTGCGATGGCTGTTGCCGGCCGCCCTTAGTCTTTTCTCGATCGCCCTTCCCGCAAAAGCTGATACACTAACATCTTGGCACTTCGATGCCCGCGAAAACCAACTCAATTTAACCACAGATTCAGGAGTTCAGCCGGAAGTTAAACTAATCGCCAATCCCACCCGCTTAGTAATTGACTTACCGGGAATAGTCTTGGAGTATCCCGAAAGTCCTCAAAGTTACAACTCAGCTATTCAACAAATTAGAGTCGGGCAGTTTGACACGGAAACTACCAGGTTAGTGATACAATTAACTCCCGGTTATAAGTTAGACCCGCAAAAAGTCCGAGTCATTAGAGAATCTGCCACGCGCTGGTCATTTCAGTTGCCAAATCCCGAGCAAATAGCGGGGAACGAGTCTTTTATACCCACAGCTATTACCCGCATAGAACAAGCAGCCGGTCAAATTACGCCCTCTGTTTCGCCGGGAAATCAGAGAAACTATTCCACTGATTTGGGGATGTCAACCGGCTCGGAAATGACAGCCATCAAGCCTCAAATCGAAAGTGCGATCGAACAGTATAGATCCCTCAGCGCCGGAATGTTTTTTCTGGATTTAGATACAGGAAACTATTTGGATATCAAGGGCGATCGAGTATTTCCGGCCGCCAGTACCATCAAATTACCAATTCTGATTGCTTTTTATCAAGATGTAGACGCAGGCAAAGTTAGCCTAGACGAAACATTAGTTATGAAGTCCGACTTAGTAGCCAGCGGTTCTGGCACTATGCAAGACAGACCAAATGGTACTCGGTTTAGCATCAGAGAAACCGTCGATAAAATGATTACCATCAGCGACAATACAGCCACCAACATGATTATTGAACGTTTGGGGGGAATTGCTAAACTCAACGAGCGTTTTCGCAGTTGGGGATTAACTGACACCAGAATTCGGAATTGGCTCGGAGATTTTCAAGGAACAAATACCACAAGTTCTGTGGATATGGTAAAGCTGCTGGCGATGCTGTCTGGCGATAAATTAGTTTCGGAATCGAGTCGGGAACAAGCTTTAGAATTACTGCGACACACTACAACTAGAACGCTTTTGCCTTCCGGTTTGGGGCCGGGAGCCGTGATTGCTGACAAAACCGGAGATATCGGCTTTGTAGTTGGCGATGCGGGAATTATAGATATGCCCAACGGCAAGCGTTATTTAGCGGCAATATTTGTCAAACGTCCTTACAATGACCCGATTGTGAGAGATTTTGTCCGTCGAATTTCGCGCATTGTTTACAATTATTTAGACCAACCTGCGGCGAGAGTACCGGATAATTTACGTTGATATCATGTCCGGTCGATTACCCAGATTCCTGTAGGGGCGGGTTCACCAATAATATTGGCCAAAAACGGACAATCTCACAAACGGGCCCCGGCAATTGTATTATGGGCGATCGATCGGACATGATATGATAAGACAATGCGGCGATTGAAATCGCTACTAAACAAACAAAGTCCGCCTTCGCGGACTTGAAGAGAAGATTTTTAATTACTAATGACTATTCTTTGCGCTCGATGGCTACAGTCAAATGAGCCACAACTGCCCCTACTGTAGCAAGTACAGCAGCAATTGGAAAGACTACTGAGCCGGCAACGCCGCCTACCAATCCCGCCATCAGCGGAATGTCTGCCAAAGTCCGCCCTTGCGAGTTTTTGATGACGAGGCGGCGGAGTTTTCCTTGCTGAATTAGTTCTTTGACTTTACCAATTAAACTATCGCCGCTAATCTTAAATTCTTCCACTCTGACTTTTTCCTCTGTTCCAAATTCTGAGGCGAATACATGAGTTTCAACTGTTGGGTTGGCTGAATTCCCGGCCGCTGCTGTTTCGTCTTGTAGAATTGTTACTTGTTGTTCTAGTTGTGAGTTCATTTTGTGTAAGGGCGGGTGAAAACCAGCCGTTTAATTTCTATACTCTTATCTTCGGCGATCGCACTTGGGAATGACAGGCAAGGAAACCCTACAATCTGCATTCGTACTTTCCACCCCCGCCTTTTTACTCAAAAGATTATTTTTGTGGCGTTAGATCGGGGCGGGTTTATCTCTTCCTAAAGGTAGAAAAGATATTGTTGAAACAACCGATCTATAGATACAAGTAAGGTGCAGACTGCTAGCCATGTCAAGGTGGTGGCTGTGTTGAATTTTTTGTTGAAACTTTCGAGATCGCTCAATTACCGACAGTTCCGTATTCGTGCAGATTCAACAGCCACAGCCATTGGCAGCACAAAGTTTCGGCAATTTACGGGCATGACACCGAGAGTATACAGAGCTAATTGAGCCATCGAGCTATTGTTATACTGCGACGCTCCCCCTGTCTCAACTCGGAAAACAATGCCACTGTAATTCCCATCGACTTTGCCCAATAAGCAACTATCTTCTCCTACTTTTATGTTTCTTGATTGAGAACTTAGCAGTGGTTCCTCGCCACAGAATTATAAGAGGAATGGCAACAATAATCAAAGCTGGTAAAGCTGAAAAAGATGCTGAGGCGATCGCTGAAATCACAATCAGCAGAGCTAAACCGCCAAAAAATATCCAACCCGAAACAAGCACCCACCAAGGAATTCTTCCTCCTGCTAAACCTCTAAAAGCTGTTCCACGGAGATATATTTCACCCATAGGCTCGTATCCCGATGGAATTCTTTCTTGATAAGGAGATTTTTGCTCGGCAGGGACTTCAACGACGATCCGCTCACTATCTAACTTGTCATCAGGAAAAAATTGCTTAAGTTCATCATTTTCGCTCATGGTTGCCACTCTTAACTTTTATATAGGAAATAGCGTTTATTCTTCTAGCAGTAGAGGTTCCCAGGCCATCAGCAGTGTTGGAATATCGGGGTTGCTGAATCAAGGTATGAATGCCCCAGGAATGGGAATATCGTGAAATTTCAAGTAATGTATTAATAACTTAATAGAATGCTTGAGCATTTTCTCACACTTAGAATAACAAAGAGTCTTCCGATGTAGTCGGGCTATCCCATTAGTGACAAGTTAAGGTGATGGGTAAATTGTCAAGGGGGTATTTACATTGGTTAAAAAATAGATGAAACTCAGAATAGGCAAGTAGTTGAGCAATTATGACCAGCCATGACCAAGACCAGAACTACCAATCGGGACCACGCGAAAAAGAAACAACGACCACTGATAGAGGATGAAGTAATTGCCCAGCAACTAGAAGCATTACTGACACCAGCCATGCTTTGGGAGGAAAATTCCTACCGTCAGCTAAAACTTCGAGACCGAATTCTCAACTTGCCATTGATGATGGCTGCGATCTTAACCTTACTATGGCGAGATGTGGCAGGGGTAAGAGAGCTGACCCGAATGTTAACGAGAGACGGCTTTCTGTGGTGTAATCCCACTAAAGTCAGCCAACAAGCACTCTCGATCGAGATTTTTGACCTTTCCTGCTGAGCTGTTTGAACAAGTATTTAAGGATTTATTACCGCGTTTAAGGACAAATTGGCAGAGGAGAAATCAACGAACCTTACCAGAAAGTATTCAGTTTACATTAACAAGATTTGAGCAGATTTGGATTATAGATAGTTCAATATTAGAGGCATTATTTCGGAAACGATCAAACTTAGAGTCAGCTAAAATAGGACAATTGGCGGGGGAAATAAGTACAGTAATTGATCTAGTAACTAGATTGCCAGTCGAAATTTAGTTTACCAAAAATGCGAAAGAATCTGATCTAAAATTTGAATAGAATATCCTCAATTTAGTCAGTAAAAATACGTTATTACTATTATATAGAGGCTTTTATCACTTTAATTTATGGTTAAGATTAATTGAGCAAAAGGTTAATTTTATTACCAGAATAAAGAAAGGAGCGGCTATCAAAGTAGAGGAAGTATTTACCGATAGTTATGGACGGCGAGACCGTAAGATACGTTTGGGGTCTGGAACAAAGAAAACTCCGTTTATTACCTTACGTTTGATTGAAGTTCGTTCAGAAAAAACCTGGCATTCTTATTTAACAAGTGTGCTAGAGCCAGAAAAATTACCCCCTTATGTAGTAGCAGATTTGTATCGAAGACGTTGGCGGATTGAAGAAGCTTTTAATATTGTAAAAAGGCTGTTAGATTTAAGCTATTTATGGACGGGTTCAATCAATGGGATTAAATTACAGATTTGGGCAACTTGGTTATTTTATGCAGTTTTAGTAGATTTAGGTGATGCGGTAGCTGATGAACTAGCTCTACCTTTTGAGCAGATTTCTTTAGAAATGATTTATCGCGGCCTTTATCATTTTACTAGGGCTCATCATAAAGGTAAAGCAACAGATCCAATCAAGTATTTTGCTGACCCCCAAAATCGAGATTTAGGCATTATTAAACAGCAGCGAAAACCGAATGTTAAGTTAATTATTGCCCCTTTTCCTGAAAAGCAACGAGGGTCTGACCAATTCTTTTTTAAAAACTCTCCGAAAGCCTCTTGACAAAAGACTTACAGCCTTAACTTGTCACCAATGGGCAGCGATTTAATATCAATAGATTGAACTCAATCAAATTATTGCGATCGCTCGTTGACGAAATTATAATCGTCGGTTGGGTATTGCTAGTTTTATTCTGGTCAGCATACCACCAAGGTATTGCCGATGCCCGACGCGATGCCGGGGAAAATTCGTCTTTACCCGCCGTTGCATTAATCGCCAAGCAAGACAACATTGCTTTAGGCAGAAAACTCGACGATCCAACACTCCGACTAGACCCCAAAGGATTTAAGGCGATCGGGGATGCAGGTTTATTTGCAGATTTGAGCAAAAGAGATTATACTGATATCAATAATCCCAAAGAACCTAGAGTTTGGCGCTTGCTTTTGGAGAGAGGAAACTGGATTTATCTGTTTCCGGCTTTAACAAAAGAACAGCAAAAAGACCCTAAAGCTCGCCCGCCCGTGATTGCCATTCAACAAAGTCAATCCGGCGATCAATTGTTAATTGTAAGTCCCGAAGCTTCTAAACCGTCTAAATAAAGTCGGGGCGGGTTGATTGGATGCCAAAATTGTCTCGATCCCCCCTAGCCCCCCTTAAGAAGGGGGGGACAAGAGCATTCAAAGTCTCGCTTATTAGGGGAGATTTAGAGCGCTCAAAGTCCCCCTTCTTAAGGGGGATTTAGGGGGATCTGGATTTAGTACACCCTACAGGATTTGTGTTTATTGATTAAGCCCGATCGCACACAACTTCAAACACACCCCCTGGAATAAACCGACACAAAGCCCTCCGCCGATCGTCCGCATCTTGGCGGTTGACAAAACGCGCAATTGTATAATGCTCAGCATTCGGTAAAATTCGGACGATCGCCCAAGAAGTGCGATCGCCCTGCTTTGACTTTTCAGGTGTTTTCGAGATCGAATTTGAGTTGAGTTCGATCGCAGGGCGATCAGCGATCGTCGGAGAATTTGCTTTTCTGAGAGTGTTGAGGTAGCGGGCGATCGTACTACCTTTGAGATTCGCCCCGACGCGCAGAATCAGAAACACCGCAAAGCTTTCGATCTCTGGCCCAGTCATGCGCGCGCGATCGGCCTCAAAATCCTCATCAGAGTAGCTGCGGATACCCGACAGCAGTTGCGTGATGCCAAAGTCATCTAAAGCTTGTTGATAGCCGCGAGTATATTCGCTGCCGTCGCTTCCAGGCTGTACCATAGAAATTGTCTCCTTGCTTATTTAGGGGCCATCAGCCAGCGAAGAACTTTCCTAGGGCTCGCGCTGGCTTTTGACTTGTTCAGCTTATAGCATGAATATAGCATACATATATGCTTTAAATGAGCCATATTCGACAGGATGGTCTAGATACAGCACAATGACGATCGGCTTAAACTAAAAAATAATGAATCTTTTATGACCAAACGCTTAGCGACCTATTTAGCCGATGGAATCTATGACATCCTTGAAGAGTGGGCAAGTCAAGAACGCCGTTCAGTCAGCAGCTTATCAGCATTCATTTTGGAGCAAGCAGCCAGAGAACGCCAAAAGGAAATGAAACAACAGCCCCAGCCATCGGATGACAAGCAGGAGAAGAGTTGAGTGCAGTTGGGGCGATCGCTCTCTCAAACAAACTGAGGACTGAAGTTTTTTATTGCTGATTCATGGACGCGCGATCGGCCTCAAAATCCTCATCAGAATAGCTGCGGATACCCGACAGCAGTTGCGTGATGCCAAAATCCTCTAAAGCTTGTTGATAGCCGCGGTTATATTCGTTACCGTCGCTCACAGGCTTTACCATAGTAGTTGTCTCCTTTTATCAGAAAATAGGGTTTAAAACCCCGTCCTTCTAGGACGGCTTTAATTTCTTAAATCCATTCCTAAAAATCCGGAAATTTCTTGTATTTGTGCTAGACTTGAACAGTCAAGGTTAAACTCCTTTGCCCGAAGTGAAACGGAGACACACTTTTAGGCATAAATTGTTGGACCGAGAGCAGCGAAAACTCTTAAAACAGCTAGAGGATCGACGCATTCTCTTTACCAGAAAACAAATAATTTAGTTCATTTGTTAAGTAGGGTAGGGCATACCCGAACTCTAGGTTCATATCAAGCGTAAGCTTTTGGAGATAGACCCTCTGGGGTTGCTGTGAATTAGGCTCGTCAATTGGTGTAATTGCACGGTTGAAAAGTTTAAAGATTGCCGAAAGGACATAGCGCTTAAAGGTCAGTCGATGAATTAAGAATCCCTACGCCTTTAGGCTAGGGAGTGTCAAGTGGATTGTCTCCTTGTATTTGGGGAACCATCAGCCAGCGCGGGCCGTAGGAAGTTCAGCGCTGGCTTTTGACTCTCTAAGAATATAGCGCATAATGCAGCACATTGCAACATATTGCTGCATACTCTACCAAATTGTCTAAAATACTCGACAATGACGATCGGCTTAAATAAGAAACAATTAACCTCTAATGTCTAAACGCATATCAACCTCCATAGGAGAAGGAATTTATGACCTACTTCAAGAGTGGGCAAATGAGGAACGCCGTTCAATCAGCGGCTTGTCAGCATTTATTTTGGAACAAGCTGTGAGGGAACGCCAAAAACAAATGCAAAAACAGTCCCCACCATCCGATGAGAAACAGGAGAAAAGTTGAGTGGACGCATCAAAGCCAAAGAAACCGGGTTTTTTGCGGTTTTTGCCGGCTGTAACGAAGTATTTGGCAAAAAAACCCGGTTTCTGACCATCCGTGCGTCCAGAACTATATGAAATTTATCGGCATAGACTTAGGTTGGAGTTCAGCAGCAAGCGGTTTGTGCTGTTTAAATTGGCACAATAACCAATTAGAATTTATAGAGTGCGATCGCCCCCACTGACCGAAGAACGAGCCCGCCGGGCCCCTGGCTTTAGACACGGGGATAAGTCGGTAGCGGTTTCAACCGCCTTCAGTTTTTGATATAATTCAAACAGCAAGTAAGAATAACCATCTACGCGAAGAATCATCAAGCGTGCGGAGAAATCCCGGCAACGGAGACATCCGCCTTTGATGCGGAATACTTAAAGGGCGAATAATGGCAGGGTGAGGAGCGTACCTATCTGGCTCGTGCGATGGACTCTGAAAGTAAGAAAAACTCTAAAAGTAAGCGCAATTGCAATATCTTTGATACGGGTATTGTTTTGAGCGTCTAGGGGGACTTTTGCCTGTCCCTTCCAAGTTTAGCTTGGAGAATCCCCAGGCTTCAGCCGTGGGGAGTGTCAAAAGACTAAAGCATTTGGAAATAAAGCCAGAGGTTTGAAGCATAAATTTTCGCCCCTGGGCCTACCCCCTACATCTCCAGGGCGGTTTCATTCTCAAGAAAACCATGATTTTGTAGGGGTAGTGCTAAGAGTGCCTACCCCCGCCACCAACCATCGAATGGGGGTTTCAGCCCAAAAGAACCGGCACTCTTGGCACGGCCCCTACCAAGAATGAAACCGCCCTGCCTACATCTCTCCCCCAAAATCACATCACCCGTTTCCCGCCGGTATCCGCACAGTAAAAATAGACCCTTTCCCCTCTTCGCTTTCTACCAAAATTTCCCCGCCCATCATCTGACAGTAGTAGCGGCTAAGTGTCAGCCCTAACCCGGCGCCGTCGTACTGTCGCGCCGCTGAAGAGTCAGCTTGCACAAAAGCTTCAAACAATTTGTGCTGTTGTTCTTCCGACATTCCAATTCCGGTATCTTTAACAGATAAACAAATCCAATCGGAGTCTTGAACATTCGGCAGGGGACAAGCAATTGCCGCAGAATGAGTTTCATCGGCTACCATTGAATCGTCAATCGCCTCACGCCCTGCTGCATTCAATTTTCCACTTCCTGCAATGCGCTTCACACTCACTTTCACCCTACCGTTTTTGGTGAACTTCGCCGCATTACTAAGCAGATGTATCAAAACCTGGCGCACTTTTTTGAAATCTGCGTGCATTATGCCCACAGTTCGATCGCACTCAATCTCCAAAACATTGCCATTTTTCTCTATCAACGGTTTCGCGGCACTCGCAACATTATCAACCAGGGATTCGATGTCAAACTCCTGGATTTCGAGTTTCATACCCCCCGCTTCAAATTTGGACAAATCAAGGATATCGTTAATCAAAGATAGCAGATGCGCGCCTGCTTTTTCAATCTTCTGCAAATCGGGTACAAACTCATCAAATCCCGCATCCTGGGCATCTTCTGAAAGTAGTTGACTGTAGCCGATAATCGCATTTAAAGGCGTCCGCAATTCGTGGCTCATAGTTGCTAAAAACTGGCTTTTAGCAGTGTTAGCGGCGACGGCGATTTCCTTAGCTTTTTCTAATTCTTTTGTATGTCCCGAAACCCGCTCGATTAGGTGATTGAGAGAGGCAGCCAGAGAGCCGATTTCGCCTTGTCCGGTGACGGGTGCTCGCAAGTCAAAATTAGACTCAGCGGCTACTTGTTCTGCCACCTGAGTGACGCTGATAACAGGTTGGGCGATCGCCCGACTCGTCCGGTAAGCCACAATTCCCGCCACCACTCCCGACAGCAGCATACTAATAATAATTATGGCTTTTTCCATTCCTTGGGCGTCTTCCATCACTTCACCGCCTTGGCCCTCTTGCTGCTGGGCAATCTCGAGGATTTTGTTCAATTCCTCAAGGCTGCTGTTGAGCTGTTTTACACCTTCTCCGCTTTCGATTGCGAGCAATTTTCTGGCCGACTCTATCTCCCCAGGCGACAGTTGCGATTGCGGGATTTCCTGCAAAGTTGACTTGAGACTATCGGCGTAGGCTTCTAAATTTTTCGTGCAATCTTGCACTAAAAACTTGAGAACTTCCGGTTTGGCTGCCAGCCAAGCGGGTTGGCTGTCGGCAAACTTTTCTATACGCAACCGCAGATTTTTTGCCTGAACAATACTCTTAACCAACTGCTCTTCTTGCTGTTTGAGCTTGGCCGAATTATCTACAAAAGAATCTAGCTGTGAACCCTGCAATTGGGTCGCCAGCGATACCTCTTTAAAATTGCCGAGCAATTGCGCTTGTAGGTGAGCATCATTGAATTGCTTTAATCCTTGTCCTTGGTAGTAATCGGCAATCACCAGTCCGCTCAGCGAACCCAAAAAGCCGATTCCTATTGCCAGCAAATACCCGTAGCCAATTTTTTGATGGATAGGCAAACCGCCAATTTTAGAGGGCAAAGTTTTGCGGACTTTCAAGGATAACTCTTCTACCAACTTATGGGTAATTTTTTTTGTTTTCACGGTTTCTACAGAAGCCATTTTTCCCGAAATTAAAACAGGCATCTGTTTACCTAAATAGGTATCTTTTGGATTAACCTTTCGCGTTTTCACGTTTGTTTTCGGCGGGTTAAATGGTTCTAAGTCTGGATTCAATTCCCCCTGGTCTTCCCAAATGGCAACCGAGAAACTTGCTTCGTGTCCTGTTTTTTTTAGCAAGTTAATTTTTGACATATGCAACCCCTGTATTCTGTTAAAATCTATCACGATCTTAAGTTCTCCAAACGGAAAAGCTTGTCTATTTGACGGTAGACATCTGCGAAAAAGCATCTGAAACTCTGGTCGAGTCAGAGGAGAAACTTAAATTCGGTTGATGTCTAAGAGATAATTAGGCTGTTGAGGACTGTTGCCAAATTACTTTTTCGACTCGTAAAAGTCTGCAGCAGGCAAAAAAATAAAAATTTATCCCCGCAGTGAATTATCCCCGCGTGGAATGTTACAGGCAGAAAATTCTCTCTGACCTGTTTTGCCTGTGAGTAGCCCAAAGCTGATATTGTCTGTTGACAATGCACCCGATTCCTTCGCTTTGGACTTTGGCTACCAGCAATGCGACGATTGCTTGACGGTTTTTGTTGAGCATCCGACAACTTCCTAGCACAGAATGTCACAAATGCAGCAGCCGATCGAACTTTTGCACCCTGGCGATGGACTTTTGGCATCGTTGCCCCGCAAAGACAAGTCTGAGGTGAAGTGTCGTTAGTTGAGTATAACTGTAGGGCTTGCGAAAAGAAACCCGGTTTCTGCGAGTCAATCGATTTTAGATTTTAGATTTTAGATTTTAGATTTTAGATTTTAGATTTTAGATTTTAGAATTGACCCCACGGATAAATTCGGGGGCTTGTTTCTCGGATACAGGTTTTTTATTTCTGGGTCCTGAGTCTGCTTTCGGAATGAATCCGGGGGCTTGTATCCTGGATGCTTTCGGTCAATTGTTGGCGATTGCGAGTTCTGGAGTTGCGGTAGTCAATTCGATCGCCAGTCCTAGCTTACCGTCTCTACCCAAAGCTTCATCGGCCAAGTGTACCATCCAGCGATTCGGCTTGGCTTGGGGTCTGGCGGCGAGCACTAACGCCCAAGCTTCCCGTTCTTTGCCACGACCCAACAGCGCAGCACAAACAGTCAAAGCTGTGGCCGTTGAACGGCTGATCCCACTTTGGCAGCAGATGAGCAAACTGCCTCCCTGGGACGATATTTTAAGCGCGAAATCAATAATTTTCAGTATATCCTCAAGGGTAGGCAAGATTTGATCGGGGTCGTCAACGGGGGTGTCGAGGTCATTAAACTCTAGGCACATTCGGTTCGGGATTTGATGAAAATTTTTGGGTTCCGGCACACCCGGACTGCCGATCGAGATCAGGTATTTAATCTCGCGCCCCGCAGCGCGATCAACAATGTATTCACTGGCTTCTACTTGCGAAGCAATCAGGATTATCGGCAGTTTTTCACCCGATAAATCTGCAGAGACTGAGGGTTCAGAATCAACTGTTTCTGCCTCAGTCCTGACATCCGCCAAGTATTGGGCAGCCAGGGCACGAACGTCAGCAAATTCGCGATTTAAAGCTGTTTCCAGAGCCAAAATAGCAGCCGTTGAGCCAATTTGACCGAGGGATTTAACAGCCTTTTGGCGCACTCCAGAATTCTCGTCCCCCAGCAGCCGCACTAAACCTGCCACAGCTTCCTCTGTGCCAATTTCCCCCAAAGCAGCAGCAACTCTCCACCGCACATAAGATTCGCTGTCGCCAATTGCGCTAGCCAGTCCCGCGACCACCATTTTTGGCAATTTCGCATCTCCCTCTGTATTGATGTTTCCAAGGGCAACCGCCGCCCTGCCGCGCACGAAAATATCTCGATCCGAGAGCGACCCGATTACGGCCACCATAGCCACCTCGCTGCTGATTTCTCCCAAAGCAGAAACTGCACTGCCGCGCACGTCTGAGTCGTCATGGTTGAGGGCTTCCACCAATCCCGCCACAGCCGTTTCCGTGCCAATTTGTCCCAAGGCCTCGGCGGCCCTCAAAGAAACTGCATAGGAGTCGGGATCATCGTGAAGCAATTCTACTAAGCCGGGTACTGCCTCAGAATCGCCGATTTTCCCCAAAGCCGCCGCCGCCCTAGCGCGGACGATGTGATTTTCGTCTCTGAGGGCATTCAGCAGCCCGGGTACTACCTCAGAGACGGCGATTTTCCCGCAGTTGACGGCAGCCCGCCAGCGCACCTCCGAGTCTTCGTGTTTGAGGGCTTTCAGCAGGGCGGGGACGGCTGTTTTCGGGTTAATTTTGCCCAAGGCCCAAACAGCCCAGGCGCGCACCCTCGACTCTGGGTGCTTGATGGCTTTGAGCAGTGCTACGGCGGCTGGTTTCGAGTCAATTTCTCCTAAAGCCCAAGCGGCCCAAGCTTGGATTTGGGAATCTTTGGATTCGAGCGATCGGGCTAATTCAATTACTGCTGCTTCGGAGCCGATTTTCCCGATCGCTCGAATCCCATCAAGGCGCACTGCACTTTCTGTGTGGTTCAATGCGGCCACCAACATCGGAATTGCCATATCGGAACTTGTGAGGGCCAGCAGTTGAATTTTGAGCAGCGGTGAAGTGGGGATTTTGTCGATTAATTTTATGGTGGCTATTTGAAATTCTGGCTTTACCGTTCCTGCTAACTTGGAGCCGAGTTTTAAATTTACTTTTAGAGCTAATTTTACTGCCCGCAAAGCCAGACTTTGCTGTTCTACTTGCGGCAATATAGTCGCCAAGGTGTGCATCCCTTGTTTTTGTTTCAAATATTTTTGATGGAATTGAGCATCGCTGAGCTGGGGTAGCTGTTGGATGAGGCTTGCTGCTGAGGTCACTGATTTATCCTAATATTTTTGCGAGCGGTTGAGATTGCTCTTTTAAACTGTATTTAAAAAATATGGCGTCTACAAAACGCTACTTCTAAAAAAAAGCTTGCACCCACTTCTAAAATATGTCTTATTCCACTATTTTTGCAACTCCCCAATTATTAGTTATCGGGTTTGTTTGGGCGATCGGCTTGACAATTAGTAGCGCTTGCTGCTTGGCATCGCTGGGTTTTTAACTGGCCTAGCTCTGCTATATCATTTTATACTCACATCTTGCACCATTGTCCGCAACAGGCTTTCCGGCCTGTTCCACAAGAAAATTCACTCTTTGTGGAACAGGCCCGAAAGCCTGTTAATAACAGCTTATTGAGAATAGTGCCACATCTTATTTTATACCAACTTGGTTTGAAATAGCGATCGGCGCGGTTGACCGAAAGCATCCAGGATACAAGCCCCCGGATTCATCCGTGGGCTCAATACTTCAATTCTTTAATCTAAAATCTAAAATCTAAAATCGATTGACTGCAGCCAACCGCCAACTCCTTGATTCCGGGACAATCTCTCAACGAGCATAGGGCCCTTTTTTCAAAACCTTAGCCAAAGCGTTATCGTTATCTCGCAAACCTTCGTAAAAAAACATCACTTCTCCTTGAATCCCGCAAGAGCGGTTGTAAGCAATTACTTGCAACAACAGTTCAGGAGTTATGCTATATTTGCTGCCTCGATTCGTCAACAAAATACCGGGCGAGACGCACTTTACTTGCTGCCCGCTAAGCTGTCCCCCAATCATTTTATCCACCAATTGTTTGTAAGCATTAAAATCGCGGCGATAAAACTGCGGATGAAGCATATCCACCAAATTTTTATCAACCCAAGCTTTAGAATCTTGCAAATATTCCACCAGTCCCCAGTCATAAGGACTCGGCGACATCGATAGCAACAAATCAGGATTAATCGCTTTCACTTCTCGGTGTAAACGAGCTACAAACTCAGTAATAATATTAGCACGCCACTGCAGCCAATGTTGCTCTTTACAATCCGATGGTGCTGCTTTACCACACTCTTCTCGATAGCGTTTAACCGTTTTTTCGTCGTAACCGCCTTCTACCGGAAACGCAATGCGATCGTCTCCTTGAACGCCGTTTACTGGATAATTCTTAGCAACTTCCAGCATCAACCCCAGCACAAAGTCTTGGACTTCCGGGTCAAGAGAATTCATCCAGTCAAAGTTATTTTTCTTAAGTAAATTGCCGCTGGCATCACGGCCGGCCCACTCCGGTTTTTTCGCCAGCAAATGACCGCCCTTGCGATTGTAAGAACTCACAAAGCCGTATTCAAAACAAGGAATTACTTTTAAACCAACTCTCTTTGCCTCAAAACATATTTCTGCTAAGGGGTCGCGACCTTGATAGCGCGAGTCAATTTCCACCCCAAAGTTTTCTCGCATAATCCCAGAAGGATAAGCCGTATAACCCTGGCTCCAAATTATAGGAAAAACGGTATTAAATCCTGTATCGGCGAGAAAGTCCATTGCCTCAGCAATTCGCTTTTTTGATGTGAGAACTTTGCAGTCAGTGGTGGGTATCCAAACGCCGCGAATCCCACCTGCCTTGTCAGCCGGAAATGAACTTGGCAGCGCTGCTGGATTTGGTGCAGAAAATCCAGTCGTCGCCAACCGCTGTTGGAGGGAAGAGGCAAAACTGCGAATTGCTGATTGGAAAGTTGTGAAAAATCCCATTTATTTATTTATATTTTTTTTGTTGTAAGGTGGGCACTGATCCCGCTACGTTATTGATTGGTAGCACCCGATATTATTTATGGATAAGGTGCGCCGAAGCACACCCGATATTATTTATGAATAAGGTGCGGAGTACGCACCCTATATTGATTGGTAGCACCCGATATTATTTATGGATAAGGTGCGCTGCGCGCACCCCAAAATTGTACTATCCAGCTACTCCAGACAACTTCTGGCTCAAAGCTTCTTTCAAAAGTTCCGCCTTATCAGTTGCCTCCCAAGGCAAATCTAAATCAGTGCGTCCGAAGTGACCGTAAGCCGCCACATCTTGATAGAAACGGCCGCCTCTTTCAGCAGGCAAATTCTGCAAGTTAAATGCCTGAATGATGCCCGCAGGACGCAGTTCAAAATGCTGCTTCACAACTTCTAAAAGGCGATCGTCATCAACTTTTCCAGTGCCAAAAGTTTCGATCATCATGCTAACAGGGCGCGCAACCCCGATCGCATAACTCAACTGCACTTCGCACTTTTGGGCCAAACCGGCCGCTACGATATTTTTAGCAACGTAGCGACAAGCATAAGCCGCGCTGCGGTCTACCTTGGTGGGGTCTTTCCCAGAAAAAGCGCCACCGCCGTGGCGGGAATAGCCGCCGTAGGTATCCACAATAATTTTGCGGCCCGTCAAACCCGAATCTCCTTGAGGCCCGCCGACGACAAATTTGCCGGTGGGGTTGACAAGGAAGCGAGTTTCTGCATCCGGCTGCACGCTAATATCGGCAAACACAGGTTGGACGACTGCAGTCCAAAGGTCTTCTTTGATCTTGGCTTGAACTGCGGCTGTTTCTGTGATGTCGCCGATCGTTTCGGTGTGCTGGGTAGAAATTAAAATCGTATCTATGCCAACAGGTTTGCCGTCCTCGTAAATCACCGTAACTTGGCTTTTGCCGTCGGGACGCAGGTAAGATAACTGACCGGTTTTGCGGACTGCGGCCAGTTGACGGCAAATCCGGTGCGCTAAACTGATCGGCAGAGGCATCAATTCCGGCGTTTCGTTGCAAGCAAAGCCGAACATCAAACCTTGGTCGCCAGCGCCG
This sequence comes from Microcoleus sp. S13_C3, assembly GCF_036700905.1. Classification (NCBI taxonomy): domain Bacteria; kingdom Bacillati; phylum Cyanobacteriota; class Cyanophyceae; order Oscillatoriales; family Microcoleaceae; genus Microcoleus; species Microcoleus sp. S13_C3. The sequence goes on from NZ_JAUBPT010000074.1 coordinate 38,396, forward strand.
ATGGCGTCTAATTCCTCTTCACTCGATTGTTCCCGGCTTTCGTGGGCTGTATTCACCCCTTGAGCAATATCGGGAGACTGAGAATCAAGAGCCACCAACACCGAGCAACTATTGGCCGAAAAGCCGTTGTCAGCGTGGATGTAGCCAATATCGGCTATTTTTTTCCGGGCTAATTCTATGTAATTTACCTGAGCTTTCGTGGTAATTTCGCCCGTCAGCAGCATTAAGCCGGTGTTGACGACAACTTCGGCTGCGACGCGGCTTTTGGGGTCTTCAGTCAGTAAGGCATCTAAAATCGTATCTGAAATTTGATCGCAGATTTTATCGGGATGGCCTTCAGTGACCGATTCAGAGGTAAACAGGTAGCGACGTGACAATGATTATATCTCCTTAGATAGGGGCTCTTCCTGCGCGACCTCGACGACCGACGAGTTATTTTTCCGGTAAAGACCAAGAACGATCGCGTCTGGGCTACCGTCTAATTTTTGTCGATCTGCAGAGCCGTGTTGAAGCAGGGTTTGAGATTGGGTAAAGTGACACTACTATAGCAAAGTGAGTTCCGGGAAGTTCCTAAAAACTTAGATTTTGTAGGATTGTCGATCGATCTTGGACATTGCTCGTCTACCCCCTAACCTGACAAAGGTAAGATACAGTCAGGGTATCGCCTTGTGCAAGGACTATGGCAGGACTCCAAAAATCACCAAACTCGATCCAAACAGTTGCCCAGCTAGAATTTCCCGGCGGCCCCATACCGCTTGACTCTCGATTTTATATTGAGCGCTCAGGGGCCGAAGCCTTTGCCTGTGCAGAAATTAGCAAACCCGGAGGCCTCGTTCGCATTAAAGCTCCCAAAAAAATGGGCAAAAGTTCGCTGATGCTGCGGATAATTCACGCGGCAGTCGATCGTGGATACCGCACAGTAACTGTAGACTTTCAGCAAGCCGACACAGCGGTTTTTGCTAGTTTAGGATCGCGAATTAAATAACTTACAATTTTAATTGTTATTGTGGGATGGGCGTCCCGCCCGTCCAAAAAGGACGGGC